>JAJYGO010000140.1 GCA_021785115.1 Chloroflexota bacterium
TCCGCTCCAGCGAGCGGTCGATGGCCACGAAGTCGGCCTGGTCCACGAAGTAGGTGGACTTGATGGGCTTGGGGCCGAAGCGCAGGTGCGAGGTCGTCAGCGAGCCCGACTTCTTGGAGTCGTACTCGAAGTATCCCTGCGCGAACAGGTCGGTGCCCTCGCCGATGATCTTGACCGAGCTCTTGTTGGCGCCCACGGTGCCGTCCGAGCCGAGGCCGAAGAACAGGGCCTGGACCTCGCCGGCCGGGCGCGGGTAGCGGAACTCGCGGTCGATCGGCAGTGACAGGTTCGTGACGTCGTCGTAGATGCCGATCGTGAAGTGGCGCTTCGGCCGGGGGCTGGCCAGCTCGTCGAAGACGGGCTTGACCATGGACGGGGTCGTCTCCTTGGAGGCGAGGCCATAGCGGCCGCCGATGACCCGCGGCATGGCCGCGAACGGGGCGTCGTCGCCGTCCATCGCCTCGTTCAGCGCGGACACGACCTCGAGGTAGAGCGGCTCGCCGACGGCGCCCGGCTCCTTGGTCCGGTCGAGGACCGCGATGGCCCTGACGGTCTTGGGCAGGGCCGCCACCAGCGCGGCGGACGGGAACGGGTTGAACAGGCGGACGGCCAGCATGCCCACCTTCTCGCCCCGGGCCGTCAGCGTCTCGACGGTCTCCTCGACCGCCCCGGCGCCGGAGCCCATCACCACCACCACGCGCTCCGCGTCGGGCGCGCCCACGTAGTCGACGAGGTGGTACCGCCGGCCGGTGCGGGCAGCCAGCTCGTCGAACACGGCCGCGACGATGCCGGGCACCGCGAGGTGGTAGGGGTTGCTCGCCTCTCGGGCCTGGAAGAACACGTCGGGGTTCTGGGCCGTGCCGCGGACCACCGGCTTCTCCGGCGACAGCTGCCGGGCGCGGTGGGCCAGAACGTCCTCCTCGCGGACCAGCGCGCGCAGGTCGTCCTTGGCCAGGATCGAGATCTTGTTGACCTCGTGGCTGGTGCGGAAGCCGTCGAAGAAGTGGAGGAACGGCACCCGCGAGCGGAGCGTCGCGGCGTGGGCGACCAGCGCGAAGTCGTGCGCCTCCTGGACCGAGCCCGAGGACAGCATCGCGAAGCCGGTGGCGCGGGCGTGCATCACGTCGCTGTGGTCGCCGAAGATCGACAGGGCGTGCGTCGCCACGGCGCGGGCGGCGACGTGGATGACCGCCGGCGTGAGCTCGCCGGCGATCTTGAACATGTTGGGGATCATCAGCAGCAGGCCCTGCGACGCGGTGAACGTCGAGGCGAGGGCGCCCTTCTGGATGGCGCCGTGCATGGCGCCTGCCGCGCCGCCCTCGGACTGCATCTCCACGACGTCCGGCACCTGGCCCCAGAGGTTGGGCCTGCCGGCCGCCGCCCAGTCGTCGCAGTGCTCGGCCATCTGCGAGGCGGGCGTGATCGGGTAGATCGAGATAGATCCCGACAGCTGGTAGGCGACACGAGCCGTCGCCTCGTTGCCGTCGAGGGTCTCCCAGTGCTGGTCCATACGATGCTGCTTCCTTTCGGGCGGCGCCAGCCACCCGGAGCGGTGGCGGTGGATTGGAGACGCGGGCACGCGGAGGCTGTCCCTCCGGCGCACAGGGGAATTGTGCGCCTCCCGGGCCGGCGGCAGGTGTCCCAACGGACCCCACATGACGGACCGCAGGTCAGGGGATGCGGGGCCATCGGGCGTGATAACGGTCCGATCGGCCCGGTTCGCGCCCGGCGCTTGACCGCCCCTCCGTGTCGCCCATACCCTGCCGGGCGACCGGCGATGGTGCCCGCCGAGACGCGTCCGCGTCTGAACTGCCCGCCCCGGGCTGATGGCCCCTGGCCTGCGACCGCAGGGCTGGGGGCCTTCTGCTGCCCCGAAGACGGAGACGGCATGACGTACCTCGCGATCTCGATCGGCGCGATCCTCGGCGCCAACCTCCGGTTCCTGGTGGGCGGCTGGATGCTCGACCGGATGGGCGCCGAGTTCCCGTACGGCACGCTCCTGATCAACGTGACCGGCTCGTTCGCGATCGGGCTGGCCTACGCGCTGATCGAGCGGCACGGCGCGCCGGACTGGCTGCGCCCGTTCGCGATCGTGGGGTTCCTGGGCGCGTACACGACGTTCTCGACGTTCTCGCTGGACACGCTCGCCATGGCGGAGCGGGGCGCCTGGCTGGCGGCGGGGGCCTACGTGCTCGGTAGCGTCGCCGCCTCGCTCGCGGCCGTCTGGGCGGGCGTCACGCTCGGCGGAGCGGGCTGAGGAGAGGCGCCATCGACGGAACGGCGCGCCCGGTCCGTGGCGGTCAGGGCCGTGGGCCGTCGACCCGCTGCACCAGCTGGACCGGGTGCCCGTCCGGGTCCTCCACGAAGGCCACCCGCAGGCGGCCGTCAAGGAACGGGTGCGGCCCGGCGCGGTCTGCAGCCCCGCCCTCGAGCGCCATCGCGTAGGCTGCATCGACGTCATCGGTCCAGAGGGCGATGCAGGCGCGGTGGCCCCGCGTCACCGGCGTGATGCCGTGGCTCGCCGCCGCCGGCCCGGGGAGGGCCAGCCCGAGGCAGAACCCGCCCAGGGTCAGCTCGATCTTGGCCGGCGGTTGCTCGGTCGTCCGGAACGTCTCGACGAACCCGAACCGGGCGTAGAAGCGGGCAGCCGCCTCGCAGTCGGCGACGAACAAGATCACCTGGGGATCGCTGAAGGCCACCATGGGCAGAGCATAGCGACGTGGCGCACGGGAGGCCGGCGGCCCGCGGCTCGGAGCCCGCCAGCACGATCCGGCGATCGCTGCTACCGTTCCGCGCCGTTGGCCTGACGACAGGGAGACCAGCTGCATATCGCCGTCCGGCAGGGGTGCCTGCCGTCCGATTGCCGTCTCCCTGAGGCGCGATCACCCCATGCGCGCCGCGCTCGCGGCCTGCTGCCAACCATCTCCGCCCGGCCGGCGCCGTCCCTTCGACACGGCGGACCCGCCGCCGTGCCTGGCAGAGAGGAGCACCTTGGGGCTCACCGCCGGCCTTCGGGCCCTGACCGCTGCGGCGCTTGCCGCGACCGCCGTCCTCGCCGTCACCGCGACGCCTGCTGCCGCCGCCGGTCCGACGCCCACTGCAACCGCGAGCGCCGTGTCGGCGAGCGCGGCCTCCCGCGTCGTCTACATCGCCGAGGCCCAGCGCGGCAAGCCCTACGTCCTCGACGCCGCCGGCCCGTCGTCGTTCGACTGCTCCGGCCTCGTCCTCTACGCCTACCGCATGGCCGGCGTCGCCGGCCGCCTGGGCGGCGGCCACTCGGGGTACGGGATGCTGGCCTGGGGCCGAGCCCACCACCTGTTCAGCCGATCCAACCCGCAGGTCGGCGACGTCGTCGTCTACGGGTACGGCGCCCACGTCGCCATCTACATCGGCGGCGGCCGCGTGATCAGCGCGCTCAACCCGGCGCAGGGGATCCGGATCACCGGACTGCACGCCCTGCACAACTCGGTGACGGGCTACATCCACACCCAGCTCGGGCGGGCGGCCGCCAAGGTCGTGCAGTCGGCCTCGAGCGCCAGGACCAAAGCCGCGGCCCCCTCGGGCTCCCGAGGCGCGCTGGTGCGCACCCGCTACGCCGTCAACCTGCGGGCCGCCGCCACCACCTCGTCGGCAGTGCTCGCGGTCGCCCCCAACGGCGCGCAGCTCCGCCTCATCGGCTCCACGGTCCGCGGCGCCAAGCGCTGGGACCACGTGGTGTACCTGGGCCGGACCGCCTGGGTGCGCGCCGACCTGGTGCGCGCCGGCTGAACTCGGCTGGGCGCCCCGGGCCGGAGCGACGCCGACCGGGCCGGCCGGCGGGCGGTCGGCCCGGCCCCCGACGGGTCGGTCAGCCTGGCCGGGCGCCCGGAGCCTCTGGGTCTGCCGAGCGCACGGCGGCCACCTGGCCCTCGACCCGGCCGCGATGCCCGGACCCGCGGATCAGGCTGGTCGCGATCCCGATGGCGCACACCGCCGCCGCGACCCAGAAGGCGTCGTGGATGGCGCCGGCCAGCGCCTCGCCCTGGGACGTCGTCTGCGCGAGGTGCACCGGCAGGCGCGTGGCCACGACGGCGGCGGACAGGGCGATGCCGAGCGACTGGCCGGTGACCCGCATCTGGGCGAGCGTGCCCGACGCCGTCCCGACGCGCCGGCCGGGCACGGACCCCAGCACGGCCGAGCTGTTGGGGCTCATGAACAGGCCCTGCCCGACGCCCATCAGGACCAGCCGCCAGATGAGGTCCGGGAGGGCGAAGTCCACGGGCAGCTGGGTGAGGCTGAGCAGTGCCAGCACCATCAGCACCATGCCCAGGCTGGCCGGGACCGCCGGTCCGACGCGGTCGGAGGCCGTGCCGGAGAACGGGGCGACGATCGCCATGGCGATCGGCACCGGCGTCAGCAGCAGCCCGGCCTCGATCGGGGAGAAGCCGCGGCCCTGCTCGAGCAGGAACGGCAGCAGGAACGTGGCGGTGAACAGGCCCGAGAACGCCACGACCACGCTCGCGAGGCCGAAGCTGAACGGCCGGATCCGGAACAGGGTGAGGTCCAGCAGCGGCTGGACGGTGGCCCGCTCGGCGTACAGGAAGGCCGCCCCGAGGACGAGGAAGGCGGCCGCCATGAGCAGGGTCCCCGGGGACGTCCAGCCCCAGCTCTGGCCTTCGGAGAGCGCCAGCAGGAGGGCGAACAGGGCGATCCCCGAGAGCGCCGCCCCCCGCAGGTCGAACGACTGGTCGCGGCCGCGCCCCTCGGCCGGCAGCACCCGCCACGCCCACAGAATGGCGATCACCCCGATCGGCGCGTTGATCAGGAAGATCGACCGCCACGAGGCGACCTGGGTGAGGACGCCGCCCAGCGCCGGCCCCAGGCTGAGCCCGAGGGACACGCTCACGCCGTTGAGGCCGAGCGCCCGGCCGCGCTCGGTCGCGTCGAAGGTGCGGGCGACGACGGCTGGGCCCATCGCCATGATGGCCGCCGCCCCGCAGGCCTGGATGGCCCGGAAGCCGATCAGCCACAGCTCGCTCGGCGCCAGCCCGCACAGGACGCTCGAGACGGTGAACACGGCGAACCCGGCCAGGTAGACGCGCTTGAAGGTCGCCACCTCGCCCAGGCGCCCCACCGGCAGGAGCAGGCTGCCCACCACCAGCAGGTAGGCGACGACGACCCACTCGACCGTCGTGAGGTCGATCCGGAAGTCGGTCTGGATCGCGGGGAGCGCGATGTTGACGATGCTGCCGTCCAGGGTCGACATCAGCGACCCTAGGGACACGGTCGAGAGGATGAGCCACTTGCGCTGCACGGGACGAGGCTACCGGATCGGTTCGTGGGCCGAAGGACGCCCGCCGGCCGGCGGGCCGCGCCGCGTCAGGACGGAGCGGTCGCCTCGCACCAGGCCGCCAGCGCCCGGGTGGCCGCGTCCGCCGTGCCGAGCACGGGGATGCCGGCCGCGGCGAGCTGGTCGCGGAACGGCTCGTACAGGGGGCCGGCGTCCACGACCGCGATCCAGGGCTTGGACGTCGTCCGCCACAGGTCCGCCAGCACGTCGGCGAGGGCGCCCGGCCGGGTCAGGTCCTCGAGGTGGCCCTCGCCCGGCGGCAGGGTCTCGATCGAGTCGGCCATGGGCACGGCGCCCACGATGCCCGCGTCCACCTCGTCGGCCTCGAGGATGATCCTCGCCGCGGCGCCTGCGATGGACGCGCCCGCGATCGGGGTGAGGTCCAGGGGGTTGTGGACGTCCACGACCGAGGTGATGCCGGCCGGCACGAGGAGGTCGCCCAGCGCCCGCTCGGTGGCGGCGGAGAAGCGCGCCAGCGACAGGCTGCCGGCGTGGTCGGCGATCGTCACGCACTCGGAACCGGCGTTCGTGACGGCGCCGAGCCGGCGTCCGGCGGCCGGGCGCCCGTCGAGCAGCGTGAACGTGCGCAGCAGGTCGTCGAACTCGGCCGGGGTCTCGGCCCACGCCACCCCCGCTGCGCGGGCCAGCTGGCGCGTCACCGTGGCGTCGCCCGCGATCGCCGCCGTGTGGCTGGCGGACGCCCCGGCCCCGGCCGCCGTCCGGCCGGCGCGGTACAGGACCACCTGCCGCCCCCCCGCGCGCAGCCGGGCGGCCGCCTCGAGGAACCGCACGCCGTCCAGGCGCAGGAAGCCCTCGACGTAGACGCCGACGACCCGGACCCCGGGCTCGTCCACGAAGCGCGCCAGGTAGTCGCCGGCGGTGAGGTCGGTCTGGTTGCCGATCGTGACCACGTAGCGCGGGTCGAGCGGCGCCAGGCGGGACAGGCGCGTGATCGCGAACGCGCCGCTGCCGGTCACCAGCGCCATCGGCGCGGGCCGCGAGCCCGGCGGCAGCTTGGCCTGGGGGATGAACAGCGTGTCGTAGCGGCCGGGCCGAGACCGGATGCCGAGGCAGTTGCCGCCGTTGATGACGGGGCCGCCGTCGGGCCGCGAGCGCGCCGCCTCCAGCGCGTGCTGCATCCGGTCGGCGAGGGCGCTCCCCCCGTTCTTCTCCTCCAGCCCGCCCGGGATCACGATGAACGAGGTCACCAGGTCGCGCTCCACGGCCTCCGCCACGAATCCCGGCGTGGCGGCGGCGGGCAGCACGACGACGATCAGGTCCACCCGTCCGGGGAGCGAGGCGAGGTCGGGGACGCAGCGGACCCCGTCCACCTCGGCGGCGCCCGGCTTGATGACGGTGATGGCCGTCGGGTCGAAGCCCTCGCGGAGCACGTTCTGGAGGATGACGCGCCCCGCGTTCATCGCCGACGACACGCCGACGATCGCGATGGTCCGCGGCTGCAGGAGGCGCGCGACCGCCGCCGCCGGCCGGGGCGCCCGCACGGGTCGCGGCCCGTCGCCCAAGCGCACCAGCACGTCGAGGGCCACCAGCCCGTCGGCGGTCACGGCGGCGGGGTTGACCTCCACCTCCAGCAGGTCGTCGGGCGCCAGCGGGGCGAGCGCCATGAGCGAGCGCACCGCGTCGGCCAGCCGCTCCGGCGCCAGGCGCGGCGGCTGGCCCCGGACCGAGCGGGTGGCGAGGCGCACGGCCGTCGCCTCGGCCAGGATCGCGTCCAGGCGGTCCGGCGGGGTGAGGGCGGGCGACGCGATGGCGAGCTCCCGGCCGGGGCGGAGGTCCGCCGCCAGCAGCTCGGTGGCCGTGCCGCCGGCCCCGACCGCCACGACCGGGCCCATGTCGTCGGTCCAGCGGAAGGCGAGCAGCAGCTCGCCGCCGGGGTCCCGATCGTGGGGCACCAGCTCCGCCACGGTGAACCCGGTCGCCGGGGCGGGGAGCCGTCGGCGCATCGCCGCGATCGCGTCGCGGAGCGCGGGGACCGACCGCTCCACGAAGGCCACCGCGCCGACCTCGGTCTTGTGAGCGAGTCCGGGCGCCACCGCCTTGAGCACCACGCGGTCGCCGGAGAACGGCGCCAGCAGCGCCTCGTCCACCGCGGCCTCGTCCGCCACCAGTCGCCAGGTCGGGACGGCGATGCCGAGGGCCGTCAGCAGGGCCAGGCCGTCCGGCTCGGCCAGGGTGTCGTCGCCCGCGGCGCGGGCGTCGGCGATGCGGCGGCGGAGCGCGGCGAGGTCGGGCTCGGTCACGTGGCCAAGGTTGCCGCGGACCGCCGCGGGTTTTCAAGGCCGTCTGGCAGGGCCGGTCGGACTGGCGTCGCCCGCCGCGGCGGCTCAGCGGCGGCGCGCCACGACCTCGATCAGGTGGACGTGGTGGGGGTCGCCGAGCGCGGTCCGGCCGTCCTCCTCGCGCTCGAACCAGGATTCGATCTCGTAGTCCGCGAGCAGCCCGCGGACGGCGCCGGGCGAGAGGCAGGTGACCCCGGGCTCGCCGGCGGACTCGTCGCGGTCGCCGTACAGGAGGCCGGCGAAGCGGCCGCCGGGGCGCAGCGCCGCGGTGACCCGCCGGAGCACGGCGGTGTAGTCGTCCTCGGACAGGAGCTGCAGGCTCACGCTGGCGATCGCGAGGTCGCACGCTGGCACCTCGAACCCTGCGAGGTCGGCCACCAGCCCCTGGAGGCGCTCGCGGTCCTGCTCGGGGGTCGCGGCCTCCAGCGCATCGATCGCCGACGCCTCGAGGTCCACGGCCAGCACGCGCCAGCCGCGGCTGAGCAGCTCCCGCGAGTCGCGGCCCGCACCGCAGCCGAGGTCCACGGCCAGCCGGGGCGGCGCGCCGGGTCCGTCCGCCGCCGCGAACCGTTCGGCCGCGTCGATCGTGGTGCCCCAGGCGGGGCGGCCCACGGTGACCGCGTAGTAGGCGGGCCAGTGCTCGTCGGGGACGGGGCTCCGAGCCTCGGGCATGGTGCTGCGAGCCGCTGTCGGTCAGTCGGCCAGCAGCGCCCGGACCTCGGGCAGCCGGTCGATGGTCTCGGCGTCGTACGGGCGGCGCAGGTCCACGATGAAGTGGCGCCACCCCGCCTGGGCGTACGGGCGGAGGCGGTCCGCGATGAACGCGGGCGGACCGCACAGGTCGCCGTCGTCGGCCCCCGGGGAGCCGTTGGCGGCGCGCTGCCGGGCCAGCACCTCGGCCGCCTCGGCGGGATCGTCGCGCACCACCACGCTGACGCCCAGCGTGCGCTCGATCTCGTCCGGGTCGCGGCCGATGTCGGCGCAGTGCCCCTTGAGGATCTCGTACTGGGCGGAGACCTCCTCGAGCGTGCCCCCGGTGTCCCACATGTCCGCGTACCGGGCCGCGGTGCGCAGGGTCTTCTTCGGGCCCGACCCGCCGATCAGGATCGGCAGGTGCGCCTGGACGGGACGGGGCTCGCACAGGGCGTCGCGGAACTGGTAGAAGCGCCCGTCGTGGCGCTCGATGCGCTCACCGTCGAGCAGGCGCCGGCTGAGCATGACCGCCTCGTCGAGCGCGTCGAGCCGCTCGCCGAAGCCGGACCGGAAGTCGATGCCGAACGCCTCGTGCTCGCGCTCGAACCAGGCGCCCCCGAGGCCCAGCACGGCGCGTCCGCCCGACAGGTGGTCGAGGGTCGTCGCCATCTTCACGGTCAGCCCCGGATTGCGGAACGTGTTGGCGCCGACCATGAGCCCGAGCCGCGGCCGCGAGGTGACCTGGGACCA
>JAJYGO010000211.1 GCA_021785115.1 Chloroflexota bacterium
AGTAGACGAACGCCGTGTAGGCCAGGACGAGCGGCATGCCGATGATGGCGATCACGAGCATCGCGGTCAGCGTCACGCTGGACGACGAGGCGTTGTCAACGGTCAGGCTCCGTGCCGCGTCCCCCAGTGCGGGAAGCAGGTTGGGGTACAGCCCCACGCCCATGATCCCGATCAGCGAGACGATCGACAGCGACGACAGCGCGAAGGCGAGGCCGTCCCTCTCCGCGCGCAGGGCGATCGGATACGCCGCGGCGACGATGACGAACGCCGCCGGCACCAGCCACGCCAGGGGGTTGTCGTAGTTGCCCCACAGGTGCGACGCGTCAGCGTGCGAGTAGAGCGTGACCAGGACCCACAGGGCTACGAAGACGGGCCACGCGAACATCGCCGCGCGCCGGCTGCGGGCCTGCACCGCCCCGTCCGTCTTCAGCGTGAGCCAGGTCGCGCCCTGCATGACGAACATCGACAGCGCCAGGAGTCCCACCGAGAGCGCGAACGGGTTCAACAGGCCGATGAGGCCACCGCGGTAGTCACCGGCGGCATCGAGCGGCACACCGCGGAGGACGTTGCCGATCGCAACCCCGAAGAGGAGGGCCGGCAGGAAGGAGCCGATCGCGAACGCCAGGTCCCACGCTCGCCGCCAGCCGGCCGACTCGAGCTTCGAGCGGAACTCCAGCGACACGGCCCGAAAGATCAGTGCGAGCAGCAGCAGGATCATCGCCAGGTAGAAGCCCGAGAACACGGTGGCGTAGACGGGCGGGAATGCCGCGAACAGCGCGCCACCGGCGGTCAGGAGCCAGACCTCGTTGCCGTCCCAGACCGGGCCGATGGCACGCATCACGGTGCGCCGTTCGTCATCATCGCGAGCCACGAGCAGGTGCAGCGTCCCGGCGCCGAGATCGAACCCGTCCAGGACCGCGTAGCCCACCAGCAGGACGCCGACCAGCAGGTACCAGATCGAGGCGAGATCAGGCATCGCTCAGGCCCCCCGGGCCGTCAGGCCCCTGCGCGTGCGCCCCGCGTCCGGTTCGGCCTCGGGCTCCTCCTCGCCCACCTCGGTCGTCACCGGCTCCGGGCCGTGGAGGATCTCCCGCCGCAGCAGGTAGAGCCACAGCGTGCCCAGCAGCGCGTACACCACCACCAGCAGCAGCAGCGAGATCAGGACGTCCGCGCCGCTCACCGCGGTCGAGATCCCCTGGCTGGTCCGCATGACGTCGTAGACCACCCACGGCTGCCGGCCGACCTCGGCGGTCATCCAACCCAGCTGCTCGGCGATCAGCGGCAGCGGCGTCACGGCGACGGCGAGGCGCAGCCAGTTAGGGTGCCGGGTCAGCGTGCGTCGCCACGCGAACCAGGCCAGCGCCACCATCACAAGCAGCATCAGGGTGCCGATCACGACCATGTTGTGGTAGGCGAGGAACGTCAGCGCGACGGGTGGCCAGTTGCCGGGGGGAAATGCCTGGAGCCCCTTGATCACCGCGTCGAAGCTCCCGAACGACAGGAAGCTCAGGAGGCGCGTCACGACGATCGCCGGCCCCTGGAACGCGTCGGCCGGGTTCTGCGTCGGGGGGAGCGAGAAGATGACCATGTCGGCCCCGGAGGTGGTCTCGTAGAGGCCCTGCATCGCGGCGAACTTGGCCGCCTGCTCGTGCGCGACCTCGCGTGCGCTCACGTCGCCCGTGAGGAACATGAGCCCCGACGAGATCAGTGCGACCGTGATGCCCAGCACGATGCTCGTGCGAGCCACGGCGAGGTGACGTCGCCGGAGCAGGAACCAGGCCGCGACTCCGACCATCAGGAACGCACCCACGGCCCATGCCGACACGACCGTGTGAATGAAGCGGGGCATGGTGGAGGGGTTGAACACGGCCGCCCAGAAGTCGGTCAACCGTGCCTTGCCATCGACGATGGCGTAACCGGCGGGCGTCTGCATCCACGAGTCGGCCACCACGATCCAGAATGCCGACAGGGTCGAGCCGACCGCCACCATGACTGCGGCGAACCAGCGCAGGCGGGACGAGATCCGATCGCCACCGAACAGCAGCAGACCCAGAAAGGTCGACTCCAGGAAGAACGCGAAGATGCCCTCGGCCGCCAGGGGCGATCCGAAGATGTCACCCACGAACTTCGAGTAGGCGGCCCAGTTGGTGCCGAACTGGAACTCCATCACGACGCCGGTCGCCACGCCCACCGCGAACGTGAGGGCGAACAGCTTCGTCCAGAACGCGGCAGCCCGGTCGTACACTTCTCTGCCCGTTCGCCACCGGCAGGTCTCGAGGATGGCGATGAGCAGCCCGAGCCCGATGGTGATCGCGGGGAAGACGAAGTGGAACATGACGGTCAGCGCAAACTGCGCCCGGGCCAGCATGATGGGATCCAATGAGCACCCCCTTCTGCGCTTCGGTGGGACTCTCGCGCGGTGCACCGGCGGGCGGTAGGCCCGAAAGGCCCAAAATGGGCGCGGACGCCCGGCCACCTGTTCCCGGCGACGCGGCGGGGGGCGGCGAAGCCGGTACGGAGCGCGGTCGCCGAGCGAGGGAGGAACCATGAACGAGACCACGCCGCGGGTGGCGACCTTCGACTGCTATGGGACGCTGGTGGACTGGGAGGGAGGCGTGGGCGCGTTCCTCTACGATCTCGCGCTCCAGCGCCGCGACCCCGACCTGCGACCCGGGCAGCAGCTGCGCGACCGCTGGGAGGCGATCCAGTTCGGGTTGCTCGGTGGTCCCTACCGGTCCTACCGGGAGATCCTGGTGGAGAGCCTCCGCCGTTACGAGGCGGAACGCGGGTACGACTGGGATCCGGTCGACGGCGAGGCGCTGGTCCGGTCGATGCGGTCGTGGCAGCCGTTCCCGGACACCCGGCCCGCGCTGCGCCAGGCCCGTGAACAGGGACTCCGCCTGGTGATCGTCTCCAATACCGACCGCGACATCATCGAGCACACCCTCCGACATCTCGAGGAGCCCTTCGACGAGGTCGTGACGGCGGAGGACTGCGGCGCCTACAAACCCGCGGAGACGGTCTTCCGCCAGGCCCTCCACCGGATCGGAGAACCGCCGGAGCGCGTGATCCACGTCGCGTTCGGGTTCCGCTACGACATCGGCCCGGCCCAGCGGCTCGGGATGCGGACCGCATGGGTCAACCGCCACGTGGAAGCGGCGCCCGGCCCCGAACGGCCGGACCACGAGTGGCGCGATCTGTGGGGGCTGGCGGAGCTGGCCGGCGGCCGCGGACCGGTGCCCGCGCCGGAGGCCGAGCCCACGACGCGCTGACAGGCCACGACCGATCGACCGGGCAGGGCCGACCGCGTCCGACCGGGACCGACCGGCCGGGACGACCTACCCGTCAGGGCGGCCCCTTCTCCGTGTGGCCGGGCCGGAGTGGGCCATTCGGCAGGTTGGCACGCGCGGCCGCGCCCGGACAATGGGCCGGTCAAGCGTCCCGCACGGCAGAATTCCCCCATGTCCGCATCGCTTCCGACGCCCGACGCCATCGAGCACGCCATCCACCTGCGGCTCGTCCAACCGTGGACCGGCGATCTTGCCCGCGCCCGCCACTCGCTCCAGGACGGCACGTGCGACTGGCTCGGGAACCGCGTCGACGGGCCCGCCGACCGGCCGGGCGTGCGACGCTACGAGAGCGACCTGGTCCTGCCGATGCGCGAGCAGGCCCGCCACATGGTGCTGAGGAAGGCCGCGCTGGTGGATCTCGGACCGGCGGAGACCGTCCCTGGCGGGTTCGCGGTCGAGGTGAGCTGGCGCTCCGCGAGCCTGGCACCGCTCTTCCCTGTCTTCGTCGGCACCCTGACCGTGATGGGGCACGAGCTGGTCCTGGAGGGCTACTACGCGCCACCCGGAGGCGAGATCGGCGTGATCCTGGACCGGGCGCTCCTCAACATCGCGGGGCGTGGTACGGCGCGGTGGTTCCTCGGCAGGGTCGCCGCGGCGTTCGAGGGAACACCGCAGGCGGGTCGATAGCAGGCCCGACCGGGCCCGAGCTACGTGGTCAGCGAGAACGGTCGGTCCGTCTCGATCCCCAGCTCGGCGATCGCCGCCGCCACCTGGCCGCGCTCGATGCGCTCCCCCTCGGCGAGCGCCGCGAGCGTCGCCACCGCGATGTGCTCCGGGTCGATCTCGAAGAACCGCCGGAGGGCCTCGCGCGTGTCGCTGCGCCCGAACCCGTCGGTCCCCAGCGATACCCACGTGCCCGGGATCCAGCGTGCGACCTGGTCCGGGACAGCGGTCACGTAGTCGGTGGCGGCCACGATGGGCCCCGCGGCCCCGGCCTCCGAGAGCGCGGCGGTCACGAACGGGACGCGCCGCGCCTCCGCGGGATGCAGCCGGTTCCAGTGCTCCGCGTCCAGCGCCTCGACCCGCAGTTGCTGGTAGGACGTCGCGCTCCAGACGTCGGCCGCGACGCCGTAGCGCTCCGCGAGCAGCTCCTGCGCGCGGAGGACCTGCTGCATGATCGCGCCGCTCCCCAGGAGCGTCGCGCGCGCGCGCGAGCCGCCCTCGACGGCGGGGGCGCCCCGGAACCGGTAGAGGCCCGCGACGATCCCGTCGACCGCCCCTTCGGGCATCTCCGGCATCACGTAGTTCTCGTTGTAGAGCGTGATGTAGTAGCTCGCGTCGTCGCCGCCCAGCATCCGCTCGATCCCGGTGCGTACGATCTCGGCCGTCTCGTACGCGAACGCGGGGTCGTAGGCACGGATGGCCGGATAGGCCGATGCGAGAAGCAGGCTGTGGCCGTCGTCGTGCTGCAGCCCCTCGCCGTGAAGCGTCGTGCGGCCCGCGGTCGCGCCCATCAGGAAGCCACGGCCCCGGACATCGCCGAGCGCCCAGAACTGGTCGCCGGTCCGCTGGAAGCCGAACATCGAGTAGAAGATGTAGAAGGGCAGCATCGGCTCGCCGTGCGTCGCGTAGCTGGTCGCGGCGGCCTGGAACGAGGCGCTCGACCCGGCCTCGGTGATCCCCTCCTCCAGGACCTGTCCGTCGGTCGCCTCCCGGTAGGACAGGACGAGGTTGGAGTCGACCGGCTCGTACCGCTGGCCGTGGGCGGCATAGATGCCGACCTCCTTGAACAGCGGATCCATGCCGAAGGTCCGTGCCTCGTCGGGGACGATGGGGACCACGCGCTGGCCAGCCGCCCGATCGCGGACCAGGTTGCGCAGCAGCTTCGCGAACGCCATCGTCGTGGAGACGGCCTGCCCCCCCGACCCGGTGCGGAACTCCGCGTAGGCGGCGTCGCCCGGCGCGTCCACGCGCTTCGCCACGACCACGCGGCGTGGCAGCGGCCCACCGAGCGCGCGCCGGCGCTCCTGCAGGTACTGGATCTCGGGCGCGTCGGGGCCCGGATGGTAGTAGGGCGCATCCTTGAGCTTCTCGTCGGGGATGGGCAGCTCCAGGCGGTCGCGGAAGATGCGCAGCTCCGCCTCGGAAAGCTTCTTGGCCTGGTGGGTGATGTTGCGCGCCTCGACGCCGGGCCCGAGCGTCCAGCCCTTGACCGTCTTGGCGAGGATCGCCGTCGGGGCTCCGCGGTGCGCGAGCGCGGCCGCGTACGCCGCGAACACCTTCCGGTAGTCGTGGCCGCCCCGGCGCAGGCGCTGGAGGTCGTCGTCCGACTTGTCGGCCACCATCGCCTGCAGGCGGGGATCGCCGCCGAAGAAATGTTCGCGGATGTACGCGCCGGACTCGACCGAGAACTTCTGGAATTCGCCGTCGAGGGTCTCGTTCATGCGGTGCACCAGCACGCCATCCACGTCGCGGGCGAGCAGCTCGTCCCACTCCCGGCCCCAGACGACCTTGATGACGTTCCAGCCCGCCCCGCGGAAGAGGCCCTCCAGCTCCTGGATGATCTTGCCGTTGCCCCGCACCGGGCCGTCGAGTCGCTGGAGGTTGCAGTTCACCACGAAGGTGAGGTTGTCGAGCCCGTCGCGGCCGGCCAGTCCGAGCGCCGCGATCGCCTCCGGCTCGTCCATCTCGCCGTCCCCGAGGAAGGCCCAGACGTGGTTCGGGCCGGTGTCCTTGATGCCGCGAGCCTGGAGGTAGCGATTGAAGCGGGCCTGGTAGACCGCGGCCAGGGGCCCGAGGCCCATCGACACCGTCGGGAACTCCCAGAAGTCGGGCATCAGGCGCGGATGCGGGTACGAGCTCAGACCCTCCCCGGGGACCACCTCGCGGCGGAAGTGGTCCAGCTGATCCTCCGAGAGCCGCCCTTCCAGGAAGGCGCGGGCGTAGATGCCTGGCGCGGCATGCCCCTGGACGAAGACCTGGTCGCCCATGCCCGGGGCATCCTTGCCGTGGAAGAAGTGGTTGAACCCCACCTCGTACAGGGTCGCGGCGGATGCGTAGGTCGCGAGGTGGCCACCGATCCCCGCGGTCAGGTTGTTGGCGCGCAGCACCATCGCCACCGCGTTCCAGCGCACCATGCGGCGGATGCGGTGCTCCATCCACTCGTCGCCCGGGAACGGGGGCTCCTGCTCGGGCGAGATCGTGTTGATGTAGCGGGTCTGGGTGAGCGGCGGCAGACCGATGTCCAGCTGCCGGGCACGCTTCAGGAGCCGGTAGAGGATGAACTGGGCACGGTCGGCGCCGGCCGTGCGCGCGACGGAGTCGAGCGCATCGATCCAGTCGAGGGTTTCCTGCGGGTCGCTGTCGGGGAGCTGGCGCTTGAAGTCGCCGTAGGCATCGAACATCTCGGGCGCATGGTAGAGCGGACGCGCCGTTGGCGCCGCCGGCTCAGCCGGGGCGCTCCCACTCTCGATCGGCGCCGGTGGCGGCCCGCGTGCAGCCCGCGGCCAGCCGCGTGAGGAGCGTCGCCAGCTGGTCGAGCTCGGCCGGGCTGAGCAGGTCGGCGAAATGGCGGCGGACACCGCCGAGATGGACCGGCGTCGCGCTGCGGAGACGCGCCAGCCCAGAGTCGGTGAGCGCCGCGAACGCCCCACGCGCGTCGGACGCGCAGGTCGCGCGTCGGACCAGGCCCTCGGCCTCGAGGCGGTCCACCAGCCGCGTGACGCCGCTGCGACTCAGCAGCACGCGCTCCGCGAGCTCGTGCATCCGGAGACGCCGCTCGGGGGCGTAGGCCAGCTGGACCAGCACGTCGTAGTGCGCCAGCGGCAGGTCGACCTGGGCGGCCAGCTCGGCCTCGAGCCGGCGCGTGACGACCGCGTGGGCCTCCAGGAAGGCGCGCCACGCCCGCATCTCCTCGGGCCCCAGCGTCCGGTCATCGGCTATGGTGGCGGCGGGACCTCCCGCACCCCCGACCCGAGCCCGTTCGTCGGCGACCGCGCCGTCGTTCGCCGGCTCGAGGTCGACCGCCGAGTGTTCCATGTTGCCGATCTCCACCCCCCTCTTCACGAGCCGACATCATACGCTTCCCGTCGACGGTAGTTGCATCAGCAATGATCGTGCGATATAGTTGCTCCTGCAACCACGTTCCAAACCACCCCACCTCAGCACAAGGAGTCTCACACAGATGGCCACGTGGCAGCTCGATCCAGTCCATTCCTCCGTGCAGTTCTCGGCTCGCCACATGATGGTGAGCAACGTGCGCGGCAAGTTCCGTGACTTCACGATTGACGTGGAGTTCGACCCGGAGCGCCCCGAGCAGGGACGGGTGCGGGCGTCCATCCAGGCGGCGAGCATCGACACGTCGATGGAGCAGCGCGACGCCCACCTGCGGTCCGCGGACTTCTTCGATGCCGAGCAGTACCCCACGCTGACCTTCACGAGCACGGGGGTCGAGAGTGGCGGGAACGACACCTTCCGCCTCCACGGCGATCTCACCATCCGCGGGGAGACGCGGCCCGTCACGCTCGACGTCGAGTACCTGGGCGCCGCTCGCAACCTCCAGGGTGGGCTCAGCGCCGGCTTCACCGCGCATACCAGGATCAGCCGCAAGGACTGGGGTCTGACGTGGAACGTGGGGCTCGAGACCGGCGGCTGGCTGGTGGGCGACGAGGTCCGGGTGGAGATCGACCTCGAGCTTCTCTCGGCGGCCGCGGAGAAGCCCGCTGCCGAGGCCGAGGTGGGCGCCGCCTGACCGCGGCCCATCTCGCCTGGGGCGCTGCGCGGTCGACCCGCGCCGGCCCCGGCATCGTCCAGGATCGGCGACCCGGCCGGGGCACGGCCGGGTCGTTTCCCGTTCCGTGTTCCTCATGGGCGTGCCCTGCACCGCTCGATCCCTGGGGTGAGGGACCGCTAGACTGCACGGATGATGGAGGAGGTCATCGACGACGCGAGGAGCGCCCCCGGATGGACGATACCGTGCAATCAGCGCGCGATGCGGACCCAGTGGAGTCCCCCGGGGTAGCCGGAGCCCCCGCCGAGTCGCGCCCGGGCCGCCCCTTCGGGGTCGGGATCGATGTCGGCGGCACCGGCGTCAAGGCCGCCGTCGTGGACCTGGAGACCGGCTCCCTGGTCTCTGCCCGGGTCCGCGAGAAGACACCGTCGCCCTCGACGCCGGAGGCCGTGGCGCAGGCCGTGGCGCGCATCGTCGAGCGGATCGAGGCGTCCGGGCACCGCACCAGGGAGATGCCCACCGGCGCCGGCCTGCCTGGCGTGGCGAAGGACGGATGGCTGAAGACGGCCGCCAACATCGACACGAGCTGGCTTGACGTGCGGGCCCAGGACGTGCTCGAGCGACACCTGGAGCGGCCCGTGCTGATCATCAACGATGCCGACGCGGCCGGTCTGGCCGAGATGCGCTACGGCGCCGGCGCCGGGCAGCACGGCGTGGTGCTGATGCTCACGATCGGGACCGGCATCGGGAGCGCCCTGTTCGTCGATGATCGCCTTGTCCCCAACACCGAGTTCGGGCATCTCGAGTACCACCGCCGCGACGCGGAGACCCTGGTGAGCGGCGCCGCCCGCGAACGGCGCAAGCTCGGCTGGAAGGCCTGGGCGAAGGAGTTCGACGGCTACCTGGACCGCGTGTACCGCTACTTCTCCCCGGATCTGATGATCCTCGGCGGTGGCGTCAGCAAGGAGACCGGCCGGTATCTCCAGTACCTCACCCCGCGTGGACCGCTGAAGGTCGCGCGCCTGCTCAACTCCGCCG
>JAJYGO010000179.1 GCA_021785115.1 Chloroflexota bacterium
CCGCGGCCGCCCCGAACCTGGCCTCGACGCCCGCCCGAAGGGCGAGGGGATCGAACGTCTCGCGGCGCGCCAGCGTCTCCAGGATCGCGCCGGCCATCGCCTCCGGGTCGTCGACCGGCACGAGCGGACCGGCGGCGGGCGGGTCTGTCCCGAGGATCCCGTCCGCCCCGCCCGAGCGCGTGGCCACCACGGGCAGGCCCGACGCCAGCGCCTCGACCAGCACGACCCCGAACGTCTCGTACCGGCTGGCGTGCACGAAGACGTCCGCCCGGGCCATGGCGTCGGCCACGCCGGCTCGATCGACCGCCGGGTCGAACGCCACCGCGTCGCCCACGCCCAGCTCCGCCGCGCGTGCTCGCCAGCGCGCCTCGTCCTCGGCGGTGGGCGACCGGCCGACCAGCCGCAACGTGAGGTCGGGTCGCCGTGCCCGGGCCAGCGCGAACGCCTCGAGCAGCGTGACGATCCCCTTGTCCGGCTTGCGCGTGCCGACGTAGAGGAGCTCGCCGCGCCGCCGCTCCGAGGCCGGCGGCGCCCGGAACAACTCCACCGGCACTGCGTTCGGCACGACCTCCAGCCGCTCGTCGAGCACCCCCGCCAGGTCCGGCAGCGCGGCGCGCAGCTCGGCGCCGAGCGCTTCCGAGACGACGACGATCCGCGCGGCCCCCTGCACGACCGACGCGTACCGGCGGCGGACATCGGGATCCCGGAGCAGGTCACGGGTGCGCGAGGAGTGCTCCGTGACGACGTACGGGATCCCGAGCATGCCGGCCGCTCTCGCCGCGAGCTCGCCGTCGGGAAACCCGGTGTGCGCGTGCAGCACGTCGAACGTCACGCCGCGCTCGACCAGGCCCTCCACGAACGGCACGAACGCGGCGAGGTGATCGTCCCCTTCGGCGGCCGCCGGATCCTCCGGCCCCGATGCGACGGGGAGGCGCGCCACGGGAACTCCTCCGAGGTGGGGCCAGGTGCCCACCACCGCCGGCCAGCCTCCCGGCGTGAGGGCATCCGGGCGGCCCCGTGCCGGTTCGCTGAAGCGGGCATGGATCGCCTCGCGCTCGGGTTCGCGGCGCTCGGGGACGCGGTTCAGGCGGACGAACTCGAAGGAGGCCACCGTCGGCTCGACCTGTCCCGAGGCGACGAGGGCGTCGACCTGGTCGGCCACGAACGAGCCGCGCACCGGGTCGTCGACGGCGGGGTACCAGCGCGCGACGACCAACACGCGGAGGAGCGGCATGGCGCGGAGTGTACGGCCCGGGGCCGCCCGACTACCGGGGCCGTCCGACTACACTCACCGTGTGACCGCCCGACGCCGGGCCATCGTGCTCGTGCACAACCCGGTGGCCCCGTACTCCCGCGCGCTCCGAATCGCCCGCTCCCTCGAGGCCGAGGGCTGGGAGGTCCTGATCGCCGGAACCGCGCGGGCGGACCTGCCTGCCGAGGAGCTGGACGGGACCATCCGCATCGTGCGTGTCCGGCCCGCCGGCCCGCTCGCCGGCCTCGTCGAGCCCGCACGCGGCCGCCCGGCGTCCCTGGTGGCGCACGGAGACGCGGTCGTCGGTGCCGCCGGCCGGTTCCTCGCCCGGATTCCCGGCCTGCGCCTGCTCCGCGCCGCGCGTACCCCCACCCCGCGCCGCGTGCTGGGGGTCCTCCGCTGGCCGCTCCCCGCGCGCGCCTGGACCGAGGGGCTCCGGCGTGCACTGCCCCCCGCGGACCTCTACCACGCCTGCGGAATCGCCGCGCTGGTGGCCGCCACGGAGCTGGCCCGTGACGTTCGGGGACGGGGGTCGCGGGGCAAGCATCCCGCGGGAGGCCGAGGGTCGGACCGCCGTGCCGGCCGCGTGGTGTACGACGTCATCGACCTGTTCCTCGAGGGGAACGCTTATGCGACCATGCCGCGGCCACTGAGGCGCCTGTACGAGCGCCGCGAGCTCGCCCTCGTGGGAAGCGCCGACGGCATCGTGACGGTGAACGAGGCACTCGCCGCCGAGCTGCGCCGCCGGTGGGCGCTCGCCGCGGAGCCGGCGGTGGTGCGCAACTGCCCTCCGTACCGGCCGCCACGCGAACCTTCTCCCGATGATCTCCGGCGCGCCACCGGCCTCCCCCCCACGACCCGAATCGTCCTGTTCCTGGGCATCCTGGGCGCCGACCGCGGGCTGCTCGAATCCGGCGAGGCCGTCCTGCGCCTCCCCGACGCCGCGTTTGTCGCCATGGGGTTCGGGCCCTGGTACGAGCGGATGCGGGCGCTCGACATGGACCCGCGCTTCGCCGGCCGCCACGTGACCCTGCCGCCGGTGCACCCCGACGACGTCCTGCGCTGGGCCGCCGGTGCCGACGCCGCGCTGATCGCCGTGCCGGGCGATTCGCTCAACCAGCGGCTGTCCACGCCCAACAAGTTCTGGGAGTCGCTCGCGGCGGGCGTGCCGCCGGTAGTGGGCCGCGACCTGGCGGTGATGCGCGAGATCGTTGAGCGGGATGACCTGGGCGCGGTGGCGGATCCGTCCGACCCGGACGACCTCGCGCGGGCCCTGCGGGAGGTGCTCGACGCGCCGCCGGAGGTTCGCGCGAGTCGACGCGCACGCGCGCTCGCTCTGCACCGTGACCCGTACCGCTGGGACGTCCAGGTGCGTCCGCTGCTCGTCCTGGCGGCGCGTCTCGTGCCGGCTCCCGGCGGCGATGGGGTAGACTACGGCGTCCGACCGGCGGTCGAATCCCCCTGACGACTCCTGCGGGGAGGGCGCGGTCGCGCCTACAGCGGATCACGGAGCACGACTCTCGCATGACCTTCCGGGCCCGGCCCGTCACGCGCCGTGTGCGGCGTCTTCCAGCCCCGGACGATCGCCGGCAGCAGGTCGTGATCACCCTCGGATTCATCGCCCTGCCGATCGTCGCCGTGCTCATGCTCGCCGGCGTGGTGGGCGTGAGCTACTACTCGGACCACCTCGCGGCGATCGCGACCGTCGACGGGACCGGGATCAGCAGGGACCAGTGGGCGGCGCAACAGAAGGTCGACGCGTTCCGCTACTCGATCCTGCAGCGGCGGATCGCCGCCGCCCAGGCGGCGGGTCAGCTGGACCAGGCCACGGCGCAGCAGGACCTCCAGTACGTGAAGCAGCAGGTCGAGGCCATTCCGGCCGCCTCGGTCCAGGAGCTCATCGACCGGGTGCTCCAGGAGAAACTGGCGACACAGATGGGGATCTCGGTCAGCGGCGCGGAGGTCGACGCGCAGCTGGTGAAGGAGGCCAGCGCGGTCGAGCAGCGCAAGGTGCTCGCCATCTTCGTGGCGCCGGGCGCGACCCCCGCCACGACGGCCCCCATCCCGTCCGTGATCCCGTCCGTGACCCCCTCGCCGGCCCCGAGCACCGTCCCGGCCGCGTCTCCCGGCGTCCCCACCGCAGCCCAGGAGGCCCAGGCGAAGTCGCTGGCCGACCAGGCGCTCGCGGAACTGCAGGCCGGCACCCCGTTCGACCAGGTCGCGAAGGCGTTCTCCACCGACACCAGCGCGGCGGGCGGCGGTGACTACGGGTACATCACGGCGACCGATCCCGTGGACCCCGCCTGGGTCGCGGCCCTCTTCGCCCTGCCCGTCGGCGGCACGACCGACGTGATCCAGGGCGCGGACGGCACCTTCCGCATCGGCCGCGTCACCGCCATCGTGCCGGCCACGACCGACCCGCGTTACCAGCAGGAACTCGCGCAGGCCGGGGTCAGCCTCGCCGCGTACCGCGACGCCATCCGCGGCGATCTCCTCCGGCAGAAGCTCGCGGCGAAGGTCCTCGCGAACGTCACCACCGGCAACATCGAGCAGGTCCACGCGTGGGAGATCAGGATCGCTCCCGGCGACGCCGTGACAGCCCGCGCGCAGACGATCGAGCAGGCGCTGGCGCAGCCGGGCGCGGACTTCGCCGCAGTCGCGCGGGTGAACTCGGACGCGCCCGACGCCGATTCGGGCGGCGACATGGGCTGGATCGCCCCGTACCAGCTCGCATCGGCGGTGCAGGATGTCCTCTTCGGGCTGAAGGTCGGGCAGGTCAGCAGCCCCATCGCGCAGTCGGACGGCACGTATCTCTACATGGTCAGCCAACGGGCGCAGCGCCCGGTGGACGCGACGCAGCAGGCGGCACTGGTGGCGAACGCGTTCACCAACTGGTACGAGGCACAGCGGGCGAAGGCCAGCGTCTGGCGATCGCCTGACGTCCCGGCCGCGACGGCCGGCCAGGTGTAGGGAACGGTGCGAACGATGATCGATTCGCTCCTCGCCGAGGCGGCCGAACGGCACGGGATCCGCCACCTCGACGGCGTGCAGGTCGTGGGCACCGCGGCGCTCGCCCGGCGTGCGTTCGACCCGTCCTGGCCGCTGCTCCTCCTGCCGGACCGGGAAGATGCCCCGGTCGAATCGATCCGGACCCCCGGCTCGCCCGGCGACGCTCCGGCGCTGAGCGCATCCGCGGCCGAGCCCCGCGCCGACGAGCCGGCGTTCGAGCCCGCGGTCCTGCCGGGGAGAGCCGGGCACGGCGTCTCGCCGGTCGACGTGCTGGCCGCCCTGTATCCCGCCGGCCATCCTGCGCTGGGGTTCGGAAGTGCGCCCGACTCGACCGTCGGCGCGCTCGACTCGGTGGCTCTCGAAGCGGGCCCCCACCTGTTGCCGGCGCTCGATCCGCTGGCGAACCTCGCGAGCCCGCACGGCCTCCCCTGGATCGCGGCCCGGCTCCGGGCGCCCGGCGGCTGCCCGTGGGACCGCGAGCAGGATCACCGGTCGCTGCGGCCGTTCCTGCTCGAGGAGGCCTACGAGGTCTACGACGCGCTCGAGCACGGGGCCTCGCCCCACCTCGCGGAGGAGCTCGGTGACCTGCTTCTCCAGGTCGTGCTGCACGCGCAGATCGGGGCCGAGGAGGGGCTGTTCGACCTCGACGACGTCTACCGGCACATCGGGGCCAAGATCGTGCGGCGCCACCCCCACGTGTTCGCCGACGCGCAGGCCGCCACCGCCGGGGACGTGATCCAGAACTGGGAACGCATCAAGGCCGCCGAACGCGCGTCACGTGGCGGCGCGCCGCGCGCCACCGAATCGCTGCCCGCCGCGTTCGCCGGACTGGCCCGCTCGCTGCCGGCCCTCGCGTATTCCCAGGAGATGCAGGGACGCGCGTCGGCGCTCGGCTACGACTGGCCCGATGTCGAGGGCGTCATCGAGAAGCTCGAGGAAGAGGCCGTCGAGCTGCTGGAGGCGCAAACCGACGCCGAGCGTGCCGAGGAGTTCGGGGACCTGTTGCTGGTCCTGGTGAACCTGGGGCGCAAGCTTGGCGTCGACGCCGAGTCGGCGCTTCGCGCCGGCAACGCCAAGTTCGCACGCCGCTTCGCGCTCGTCGAGCGGTTCGCGGAGGAGCGCGGCCGCGCGCTCGATACGATGACGTTCGAGGAGCTCGACGAGCTCTGGGATCGAGCCAAGGCCGTGGAGCGCGCGACCGGAACTGGGGAGGATCACGCATGAGCATCGGCGGCGCACCGTATCGCCACGACGGCCGGCTGCCCGGCCAGCCGCGCCCCGTGACCCTGGAGCTGGGGGTGCAGAAATGGGCCGAGGGATCGTGCCTCATCCGCGTGGGTGACACCCACGTGGTGTGCGCCGCGACGCTGGAGGACCGGACCGCGCCCCATCTGCGAGGCAAGGGCCTCGGCTGGGTGACGGCCGAGTACTCGATGCTGCCCCGTGCCACGGCGGAACGGACGCCGCGCGAGGCCGTGCGCGGGCGGCAGGGCGGCCGCACCCAGGAGATCCAGCGGCTGATCGGCCGCTCGCTGCGCGGCGTGGTCGACCTGGCGAAGCTCGGTGAGCGCTCCGTGTCGATCGACTGCGACGTCCTGCAGGCGGACGGGGGCACACGAACCGCCTCGATCACGGGTGGATACGTCGCGCTGGTGCTGGCCCTGCGCAGCCGGGGGCTGGAGGGGGCGCTCAGCGGCCGGGTCGCCGCGGTGAGCGTCGGCATCGTGGAGGGGCGCCCGGTGCTCGACCTCGACTACGAGGAGGACTCGCACGCCGAGGTGGACTTCAACGTCGTCGGCACCGACGCGGGAACGTACGTCGAGGTGCAGGGGACCGCCGAGGGGAAGCCGTTCGACCGAGCCTCGATGGCGACGCTGCTCGCGCTTGCGGACGACGGCCTGCGCGCGCTCTTCGCGGCCCAGGCGGAGGCGCTTGCCCCGGCCGGGCGCTGAGCCGGTGCGCACCCTCGTTGTCGCGACCCGCTCGGCCCACAAGCTCGCCGAGCTGCGAGAACTGCTGCACCTGCCCCTGACCCGGCTCGTGTCGCTGGACGACGTGGGGGTGGAGGCAGAGGCGCCGGAGGACGGCGACACGTTCGACTTGAACGCGATCTCCAAGGCGCGCTTCTACGCGGAGCGGACGCGCCTGCCGACGCTGGCCGACGATTCCGGGCTGGAGGTCGACGCGCTCGGCGGCGGGCCCGGGGTACGCACGCGGCGCTACGCGGGCGAGCGTGCGACCGACGAGCAGAACAACGAGAAGCTGCTCGACGAGATGCGGGGGCTGCCGCCGGCGCGCCGGGGTGCCCGCTATCGGTGTGTGCTCGCGCTGGTGGAACCCGGCCGACCACCGGGAAGGCCGGGCGTCTCGGGGGCCTCGGGCGCGTCGGACGTCGTCGTCCGCCGGGGTACCTTCGAGGGCCGCATCGCGACCGAGCCCCGGGGCACCGGAGGGTTCGGCTACGACCCCATCTTCGAGCCGGCCCGGGAGTCGCCGGGCGGCCGGACCGTGGGGCTGTATTCGGCGCAGGAGAAGAACCGGGTCTCGCACCGGGCCGCCGCCGCGCACGCGATGCGCCGGGTCCTCCGGGCGCGCGGGTACTGAGCGACCGCTGCGCGGTCTCGCTCCATGAGCCTGCCCGATCTCCTGCTGGTGGCCGCGGCGGCCTTCGTGGCGGCGACCCTGGCGGCCGTCGCCGGATTCGGAGGCGCGGCCGTGCTCCTGCCGGTCCTGGTGGCCTCGTTCGGCGTGCGCGACGCCATCCCGATCCTGACCGTGGCCCAGCTGATCGGCAACGGGAGCCGTGTCTGGTTCAACAGGCGGGAGCTGCAGCTGCCGGTCGTCGGCTGGTTCGCGCTCGGCGCCGTTCCATTCGCCTTCGCCGGCGGGCTCCTGTTCGCCTCTGCGCCGCTCTCGCCCCTGACGCGCCTGCTCGGCGCGTTCCTGCTCGTCACGGTCGCGTGGCGGCACCTCCGCCCCGGCCCGCCGCGGCGGCCCCCGCTGCGTGGGTTCGTCCTGATCGGCGGGCTCTTCAGCTTCCTCTCCGCTCTGCTCGGCAGCGTCGGGCCGTTGATGGCGCCCTTCTTCCTCGCCTACGGCCTGGTCAAGGGCGCCTACATCGGGACCGAGGCCCTGTGCACCGTGGTGATGCACGTGACCAAGCTGGTCGCCTACGGCCAGTCGTCGATCCTCACGGCGCGGTCGCTGGCCATCGGCGTCGCCATGGGCCCGCTGATGATCGCGGGTTCCGCCGCCGGCAAGCGCATCGTGGACCGGCTGCCCGAGCGGGTGTTCGTGACCCTTATCGAGGGAGTGCTGGTGGTCGCGGGGGTCGCGTTCCTGGTGGGAGGGTAGTCGATATTGACGCTCGCGACAGTCGGCGTGTGGCGCGGATCCATCCCGTTCGCGCCCTCCCACGACCGACTCGCTGGGCCCATCACAGGCGTCCGGCTTGGAGCGCCTCGAGGAACTGTGCTGGCGAGAGCACCCGTGGCTGCGAGTTCGTGGCGTCGAGCAGATCCCGATCGCCGGATACGATGCAGGTAGCACGCGTGCTCCGCGCGAGGGCGACAATGAAGTCGTCCTTCGGGTCGCGCGTCAGCCCGGGCTCGACGATGGGGTCGGCTCGCAGCTCGGTCTGTCCGCGGAGGAGCGCAACGAGAGCCTGCGCTTCCTCGGCGGCGAGGCGCCCCTTCAGCCGCGGGCGAGCGAGGACGTCGGCGAGTTCGCGAAGCAGCGCCGGACACGCCACCAGCTCGATCTCGCCGTCGCGCCACGCGCCAAGGATGCGACCTGGCGCCCCGGTCGGCTGCAGGAGCGCCGACACGAACACGTTGGTGTCGGCCACGATGCGTGGTGGAAGAGAGTCCGGCACGTCAGCTGCGGCTCTGCCCCTGGGGCGCACGGCCCGCGCGCTCGATCGCCGTACGGGCGCGCGCCTCGCGGGCAGCATGCACCTCGTCGACGGCGATCCGCATCGCCTCCTCCTCGGTCAGATCGCTCGAGCGGGCGAGCAGTGTCTCGAGGATGTCCCAGCCCAGGTACCGGCGCAGCGCTTCCTCGTACAGCTCGTACTCCTTGATGCCCGAGCGGGCGGCAGCCGTCTTGGCGGCGCGCCTCAGGCGCTCGTCGATGTATGTCGTTGTCTTCACCCTCGTCATGCGTGCCAGTTTACCAGCAATACCGTAACCCAGCATGTGGGCTCGCAGCGCTCCCTTCCACGGCCCGGACCGCCCCGGTGCCGATGGCCGGTAGACTCGGCGCTGCATGAGCTCGACTGGAACGGCACGCGGGCGATGCGGTCCGCACGAGCGGCACTGATCGCATCGAGATCGTCGCATGTGCCCCCCATGCGGCGGTCGGTTCGGTTGGGCCGGAAGACCGGCCTCTCGCGTGCCACGTGACGGGACCCGCAGACCGCGTGCCGATCCGCCTGCGATTGGGCCCGTGTTGTGCGATTCGAGCGGTGGAGGCAACGAGGTGCCCGAAGCGGGGCCCGACGTCGCGTCACGGATGTCGAGTATCCTGCGCTAACTGGGTTCGAAACACGTCGGGGTGTGGCGCAACGGTAGCGCACGTGCTTTGGGAGCACGAGGTTGCGGGTCCGAATCCCGCCGCCCCGACCACCACCACCAATTGGTGGCCGCGGCGCCTTCACTTCGCACTTCGGGATATCTCACTTCGCGAAAGTGCGCGTTCCGGCTCCTTGAACGCCATGGGCTGGGATCAGAAGGGAGCTGATCGCGGAAGCGGGGAGGCCTGGGCGGCGAAGTGGCGAGCGAG
>JAJYGO010000436.1 GCA_021785115.1 Chloroflexota bacterium
GGCGACGATGCCATCCACGTTTCCGCGCCGCGTGCCCGTCACCGAGCTGCACTGCCACCTCGGCGGCGCCGTGACGCCCGCGATCATGTGGGGGATCGCGCACGCACAGGGGATCAAGCTCCCGACGAAGGACTACTGGGAGTTCCGCGACATGATCACCGTGTCGCCACGCCACGGTCACTCGTTCGACGGCTACCTCCAGCTGTTCCACTGGACCGAGCTCATCCAGTCGTCGCCGCTCGCCGTCGAGCGGTCGGTGTACGAGGTCGTCGGGGGCGCCTACCGGCGGAACAACGTCACCACGATGGAGCTGCGCTTCAACCCCATGAAGCGCAATCGCGGCGGCGAGCAGGACCTCGACCACATCATCAGCGCCGCGATCCGGGGCATGGACCGCGCCGAGCTCGAGTACCCCGTGCGGCCGGGCCTGATCCTGTGCCTGGACCGGGCGTTCCCGTACCAGCTCAACGAGATCATCGCCGAGAAGGCGATCACCTACAGCGGACGCGGGGTCGTCGGCATCGACGTCGCCGGGCCCGAGACCTCCGACTTCCGCGTGCGCGAGTACCGCCGTCTGTTCGACCGCGCGCGCCGCCACGGGCTCGGGATCACGGTGCACACGGGCGAGGCCGGGCCGGTCGAGGAGGTCGCCGAGGTCATCGAGCACCTGAGTCCGTCGCGGATCGGGCATGGCGTGAAGGCGGCGTACGACCCACGCACGATGGGGATGATCCGCGAGCGCGGGATCGTGCTCGAGATCTGCCCGACGAGCAACCTCAACACCGGCGTGGTGTCGGGGTGGGACGAGTTCCGGTGGATCTTCGACACGTTCCGGCGGAACGGCGTGAAGTACACGATCAACACCGACGGGCCGGAGATGCTCCGGACCTACATTCGCGACGAGCTCGCGACGCTCACGCGGCTTGGCATCCTCTCCGTCGAGGAGCAGCTGCAGTCCGCCGAGTGGGCGCGCCAGGCGTCGTTCGTCGAGGGAGTGGCCGACGTGCCGCTGGCGAGACGCAAGCCGCCGGCGCGCAAGACCGTCGAGCGCGAGGAGGCGTAGCGGTCGGCCTCAGGCCTCGACCGCGTCCGGGTCGGGCTGCCCCGTCGCACTCCCCTGCAGACTCGCGTCCGCGGCGCCCGGCTCGCGGAACACGTACACGCAGCTCCGGCCGCCACCGGCGATGTGCCGCTCCCGCACGACGTCGACCCCGAGGACCTCGGCGAACAGCCGCACCTCTGCCTCGCACGCCGCCGGCGCCTCGGCCGCGACCTCGTGGATCGGGCAGTTGTGCTCGACGAGCCGGAGCGTTCCGTCGTCCTCGACGAGCTCCGACATGTATCCCTGCTCGGCCTGGATGACCGTCAGCTCCCGTGCCCGGACGACGAGCGGCGCCGCCCCGAGCCCCCGCGACCGGAACCGCTCGCGAATCTTCCGGACCTGGGCCGCGCGGCGCGCCTCGAACACGCGATCCAGCAGCTCGGCCCCGCCGACGTCGCCGACAGCGTCGACGAGGCTCAGCGACAGGCGGTCGTAGCTCGCGGGCAGGAACGGCTGCGCGCGCTCGGTGACGTCGTACAGGTGGCGCGGTCGGCCGACGCCATGGCGGAGGCTCTGCCGCTGCACGAGGCCGTCCGATTCCAGCGTCCGGAGTTGCTGGAGGATGGCCGTCCGGCTCACGCGGAATTCCGCGGCGAGAAGGTCGGGGGAGAGTGGGCCCTGGCGACGAAGCGCGAGCAGGATGGCCTGCGGGGTCGGGGCGTGCCGCTGCTCCACGGGGCGGGCGTCCATGAGCCGAGGCTACCACCGGGCCCCGGCGCCGTGGCCGCGGTTCCGCGGATCGCGAGACCGCGGTTCAGCCGATGCAGGTCGCCTCGAACCCAGGTGGCGGCGCCGCGATGGCGGCGCGCCGGTGGCTGTCTCCGAGCCTGCCGCAAGCCGCGCTCGCGCCCACACGTGCTCGCGGCCGGCCCTGGCGGTGTCGTACCATCTCTTCCCGTGCCCGAGCTGAGACCGTTCCGCGCGCTCCGGTACGACGTTTCGGCGGTCGGGGACCTCCGCGACGTCGTGAGTCCGCCGTACGACGTCATCTCGCCCGACCTCCAGCGGTCGCTCGCGCGCCGTCACGCGCGAAACGTCGTGCGGCTCGACCTGCCGCTCGACGAGGCCGGCGACCCACCGGACGAGCGGTACCGGCGCGCGGCCCGCGACCTGGCCGCGTGGCGGTCGGACGGCACGCTCCGCGCCGACCGGCTGCAGTCGGTGTACGCGTACGAGCAGGCGTACGTCGTGCCGGGGACACGGCAGGCGCGCGTCCAGCGCGGGTTCTTCGCGCGGCTCCGGATCGAGGAGCTCGGCCCCGGCTCCGGCGTGCGCCCCCACGAGCGGACGCTGACCGCCCCGAAGGAGGATCGCTACCGGCTGCTGCGCGCGACGGGGGCGAACGCGAGTCCCGTCGTGCTGCTCGCCGAGGACCCCGGCGGCGAGGCGATGCGCGCCCTCGAGGAGGTGTGCCGGCTCGACCCGGCCGCCGACGTGACCGACGACGACGGCGTCCGCCATCGCCTCTGGCAGCTGCCGGTGGACGACCCGGACCGCGGCGCGCTCGCGGCCACGCTGCTGCGTGCCGGTGCTGTCGCGCCGTTGACGATCGCCGACGGCCATCACCGCTACGAGACCGCGCTGCGGTACCGCGACGAGCGGCGACGTGAGCGCGAGTACCCCGAGCCCGAGCCGTTCGACTTCCTGCTCGCGCTGCTGATCCCGGCCGACCAGCCGCTGACGGTTCTGCCCACGCACCGCGTCCTGCGCGACGGTCCCTCGGGCGAGGCCCTGCTCGACCTTGCCCGATCGCTGTTCGAGGTCGAGCGGTTGTCGGGGCGTGACGAGCTGGTCGAGGCATTCGCGCCGCTCGTGCCGCATCCCGAGCGCCCCCACCGGATCGGTGTCTGGACCGCCGGCGTCGCCGCCGTCCTGCGTGCCCGTCCCGAGTCGTTCGAGCCGTTGCTCGACCAGGGCGCGTCGCCGACCCTGAAGTGGCTCGACGTCAACCTGCTAGCGGTGGCGCTCGACCGGCTCGCCGGGATCGATCCGCGCGCGACGGCGGGCGGCGGGCGGATCGCCTACGTCAAGGACGCCGACGAGGCGCTCGACGCGGTCGACCGGGGCGAGGGCTCCGCTGCGTTCCTGCTCGACCCGACGGCCGTCGACGACGTCCTGCGCGTCGCGGCGGCGGGCGAGGTCATGCCGCAGAAATCGACCTACTTCTTTCCCAAGCAGCTGACCGGGCTCGTCCTGAACCCGCACGAGTGGTGAGCGCCATCGAACGCCCGATCCGGAAGGACGAGATCGTCCTCGAGGATCGGGGGGTCTACGTGGAGTCCTGGCTGCCGGAGCGCCGGTCCCGGCGCCGCCCGCTCGTGCTCGTCCATGGCGAGCTCGGCGGGTCGTGGGTCTGGGAGCGGTTTCTCGGGTACTTCGCGCACCGGGGCTGGGAAGGACACGCGGTCAACCTCCAGGGGCACTACTGGTCGGACACCGCCGACGTCTCCGGCCTCGACTTCGACGCGTACGTCGCCGACGTCCTGGGCGTCTTCGACCACATTCCGTCGAACCCGGTGCTGATCGGACACGGCATGGGCGGTCTCGTGGCGATGCGCGCGGCGGAGGAGCGGCAGGTCGGCGGCCTCGTGCTGATCGCCTCGGCGCTCCCCGGGGAGATCCGGACGCCGCCGCGTCCACACCTGATCCGGGAGATCCCGGACGTCTACGGTCGCGAGCTCCTCGGCTGGCAGTCGCTGCCCGAACAGCTCCGCCGGATGAACGCCGACCTGACGATCGACGACGTGCTGCGCGTCCAGCACCTGATGGGCCGCGAGTCGGGCGCCGCCCGGCGGCGGATGCTGCTCGGCGTGCCGGTCGATCGCCAGCGGCTGGCCGCCGTCCCCGTGCTGGTCGTCGGCGCCGGGTTGGACCGCTGGTTCCCCGAGACGGACAGCGAGCGGCTTGCGACGTGGCTCGACGCCCAGTACGAGCCGTTCGGGGCGCACTCGCACTACGGAGTCGTGCTCGGAACAGAGAGCTACGAGCAGGTGGCGGAGACGGTCCGACACTTCCTGGAGTCGCACCGGCTGTAGTCGCCGGGTGTGGGTCGGTGCGCGGCGGGCGGCTTCGTCACGGCCTCTCGGCCTTGGGGCAGCGCCAAGCGGTGTCGCGCCTCAGCGTGGCCGATCCGGCCGATCCGGTCGTCGTCCGATCCGGTCGTCGCGGCGCCTGTGGTACCATCCGCACCGCTCTGACGCCTCGCGCGTCGCTCCCGTGCCGCATTCGTCTAGAGGCCCAGGACACCGCCCTCTCAAGGCGGAGATCATCGGTTCGAATCCGATATGCGGTACCAAATCCGCCAGTTTCGGCCCGATCTGAACTCAGGTCGGGCCTCTTGCTTGCCCGAGATGTGGCCGAGGAACCCTTATAGGAACCCTCATAGCGTCGGCGAGTTCCGCAGGCCGATGCTGGTGTGCTCCCGGATGATCGACGCCGGCATGTTGGCGGCTCCCGGGCGAACGGCCCGATCCGCGCACTTCCGGGAGCTGGTCGAGCAGCGTGTTTCGAGCCTCGACGCGACCGGGAGGGCGCAGCTCTTCGGGCTGCTGCGGCTCGTTGCCGGCTCGAGCGCCTGGGCGAGGCTGACATCCGACGAGATTGGCCTGTCTGACGAAGAAGCCGGCGCAGCGTCCGCGTGGGCGATCGGAGCGCTCATCGACGCCGCCCAGAAGCACAAGGGAGCCTTCCGGTGAGCCGCCTCATCTCGCTCGGTGAAGCGGCGGATCCCGTTCGGGTCGGTGGCAAGGCCGCGGGGCTGGCGCGTCTCATCGCCGCGGGCTTCCGCGTCCCCGACGGGTTCGTGATCCCGCCAGACGTCGACAGCCGCGAGATGCACGCGCTCCTCGAGGGAGTCCTGGGCGCCGGCCCCTACGCCTTCCGGTCGTCGGCTGCCGCCGAGGATCTCGAGACGGCGTCGTTCGCGGGCCAGTACGAAACGGTCCTCGGCGTGGTGGGCGCGGATGCCGGCACACGCGCCGTGGAGCGTGTCCGCTTGTCGGCTCGACAGGCATCGGTCGAGGCGTACCGATCCCGCGCCGCCGCGCCTGCCGGGGGCATGGCCGTCATCGTGCAGCGCCAGATCGATGCCCACGCGTCTGGCGTCGCGTTCACGCGCAATCCCGTCACGGGGGTCGGCGAGGTCGTGATCGAGGCGGTCGCCGGTCTCGGTGAGGGGCTGATGTCCGGAGCCGTGACGCCGGAGGAGTGGACCGTGTCGTCCACGCCCGCCCTTCGGTCCCGTCCGGCGGGCCAGGTGCTGGACCCTGACCAGGCCGCCGAGATTGCCGCACTCTCGCGTCGGGTGGAGGCATCGCTCGGGGGTCCGCAGGATGTCGAGTGGGTGATCGACGGCGATGGAATCTGGCTCCTCCAGGCTCGTCCGATCACCGCGCTGCCCATTGAGCCATCGGCCCATCCCAACCCCGACACCGCATGGGACCGATCGGACGCATTCTTTCCCGAACCCGTGACCCCGCTCGTCTTCACGGCCTGGCAGCCGATCCACACGCAGGTGACGAAGCAGGCGATGGAGTTGCTGGGCCTCCCGGGCAATGGCATCGCCCATGGGTACTTCTATGGACGCGTCTACGACCGCGTCATCCCGCTCGTCGGCGGCGAATCTGACGCCAGGGGGCTCCCTCCCGCTCCGCTCATGAAGCTGCTGCTCCGGATCCACCCCCAGTTCCGGGTCCGCCTTCGGGCGGCCGCGGCCGCCGCCCGTGACGACCTTCCGATGCGCTTCATCGATGAGTGGGAGGAGCGCGGGCGCGTTCGCATCCGTGCGCGCACTCGGGAACTGCGGTCAGTCGATCTTGGCTCACTCACCGACGACGAGCTCGCCGAGCAGCTCCAGGCTGTCCGCTCCCATGCTTACGACTGCGGGCTCGAGCACTTCAAGCTGGTCTTCGGGGGATGGGTGCTGCTCGGGCAGCTGGGGATGGCCGCCGAACGGCTCACGGGATGGGACCCCAGGCGGGTAATCGACCTGGTGCAGGGCCACAGCGAGACCACCCGGATGGAGGGCGAGGCGCTCGATGCCGTGGCGGCTGCGGTCGAGCGTGATCCCGCCGCACGAGCATTGGTGGAAGAAGGAGGAGACCTCCACGGCTATGACGGCCCCGCAGGGGCGGCGCTTCGGGCCTATCTCGACGAGTACGGGCAGCGGGTGCACTATTCGTTCCTTCGGCCGACACGGGCCGAGGATCCTGGGCGCGTTCTCTCCCTGCTGCGCAGCAGCCTCGGTGGAGCTCCTCGACAGGATCCCAACCTCAAGATCGCGTCGGCGGTCGCCACCGCCGAGCTCGTCGACCCGGTCGCCCGACCCGCCGACCGAGCGGCGCTCGAAGAGGCCGTGCGTCGCGCCCGGCAGGGAAGGCCGTACGGGGACGAGACCGAGCGGGACACCCTCGACGGCATCGGGCTCATCCGGCGTGTGGCACTGGAGGCCGGATCCCGGCTCGCCGCGCAGGGCCGACTCCGTCAGCGCGACGACGTCGTCTATCTCGACATCGATGAGCTCGATCGAGCGCTGCACGGGCGTGCGGTCGATCTTGGGCAGGTCGAGCGGCGAAGGGCAGAACACCGGTGGGCGCTCGCCAACCCGGCCCCAAGACGGTTGGGTCCCGTGGCGGGCGATCTTCCTCTCCCGAGCCTGTTCCCGGCTTCCGTGCAGCCGATCGTGGGTGCCTTCATGTGGGCCATCGGGCACCTGTTCTTCACCCCGCCGGTGCCAGTTGACGGTGGTTCGCTGCGAGGTCTCGGCGCGTCGGCCGGGGTCGTCGAAGGCACGGCCAGGGTCGTGCGAGGCCACTCCGACTTCCATCGCATCCGCCACGGGGATATCGTGGTGTGTCCTTCGACGATGGCTTCGTGGTCGTCGATCTTCGCCGTCATCGGAGGCCTTGTGACCGAGGTGGGAGGTCCTCTCTCTCATCCCGGGACGCTCGCGCGCGAGTACGGGCTCCCGGCCGTACTCGGCGTGGCGGGCGCCACCTCGCTGATCGCAGACGGGGATCGCATTCGGATCGACGGCTCGAAGGGCACCGTCATCGCGCTCGACGGAGCGGTCGGAATCGAGGAGCCCACGGCCGCCTCCGCTCTCCCGTGATGCGTCACGCTGCCGGCGGCCGAGCGCGGCGCTCTGCACGATCAGTCGCTTGTCCTTCCCTTTGCGAACCTCAAGGACGGCTACGGCCGGATCTAGGCGCACGGGATCCGCGGTTCGAAGCTCCCGTAGGGATCCACGGCACAGCCGCTATTCGTCGGCCTGAGCCTTCCCCCGGGGCCGGGCAGCCGCGGGGCGATGATCCACACGAGCTGCGCCGTAGTCGTCGCGCCCACCTTGGCCCGCGTTTTCGCCAGATGGTGCTTCACGGTCGCGTGAGACAGGCCGAGTCGGTGGGCGGCGGCCTTCTCGGAGGCTGTCGCCACAACGGCCGCCACGACCAGGACCTCTCGGTCCGATGGCCCCGCACGTCCTGGACGCTTCCGTGGAGCGAGCGCTCGATGCGATCGAACGCGACGTGAATCGCGACGAACGCTCCACCGTGGTCGGGCCGTCGCGGCCCGCTGGCCAGCATTCCGCAAAAGGGGGTATCCATGTGAGTGCAGTTCCGTTCCGTCCCCTGTGTGGCGAGGCCTGCCGCGAGGCTTGACAGTCGCCGGTTGAGCGGTATCCTATGCAATACCGCTCACGAGGTGCACTGAATGGCGAAGCTGTACTACACCCCCCGCGAGGCCGCCGAGATCCTCGCCATCAGCGATGACGCGGTCCTGGATCTCATCAACCGGCGGGACATGCCTGGGCTGCGCATTTCGCCGCGAATCACGCGAATCCCCATCGCCGCCTTCGATCGCTGGCGCGAGGGATACCGACCCCGCCGGCGACGCGTCTCCATCGCCCCGGCCCGCCGTCGGCTTGAGATCGGCGCCGACGAGCAGCTTCCCGGCGCCCGCGAGATGGTCGCTCGTTGATCGCCAGCGCTGAGGCGCTGCTGACGTACCTCGCGGATCTAGTCGAGCAGATCGAGCGGCTCGCGGTGACGGTTCTGACACCGAACGACGCCGACGAGATCGAGTTGGGCCGGGAGGACGACGGCTCGCTCGTCATCGACCTCGAGTGCCGTCCGCCACTCCCGCGGCGATCTGCCGACGTCGAGATCGAGGTCTTCGAGCGCTGGCGCCCGAGCGGGCACGATCAGTTCGAGCGAGTCGACTACAAGTTCGAGATTCGCCATCACGAGCTGGGCTATCGACGGGCGTTCCATCGCCACGACGCCGAGCGTTTCCTTCGGGCCTTCGACGTCGCAACCCACGAGCACTGCGAGGCTGCGCTCGGGTATGCCACCTGCGCCCATTACTTCGGCGACCCTGTGGCAGATGCCAGTGATGGTTTCCGCCGCGTGTACGAGCTGTGGCTGACGGACGAGAAGCCCGACTGCTCCGCTCTGACCTGTCTCAGTTGAGTGATCCACTCCGACACCCACGTGCCTCGACGGTCTCGAGGGCTCTCAGGCGTCCGCTCTGAGCCAACCACGGGCGCGTGGCCCCGGTTCTCATCGGCGCGCGACCACATGCACTCACATCGATACCCCCGATTCCGCAATCCGGTCGACGCGGGTACCATCGCGGCGAGCCATGCGACCCTCACGTCTGCTCCTCCTCGGCGCCGTCGGCTCGGCGTGCGCCTACGCGCTCTACCTGCGGAGCGACGCGCACCGCCACGGAAACCGCCTGTTCTATCGCGATGGGCGGCCGAACGCCGCCGGACGCTGGGTCGGACGCGGGTATGCCGTCGTGCTCGGGCTCGGCCTCGGCCCCTCATGGGCAGTCGCCCTCGAGACGACCGGCCATCGGACCGGTCGCGTCAGCGCCGTACCGCTCGTGATCGGCGAGTACCGCGAGCAGCGCTACCTCGTCTCGATGCTGGGCGAGCGC
>JAJYGO010000419.1 GCA_021785115.1 Chloroflexota bacterium
CTCACACAGGGTGAAGCGGCCCAGCCAAGGAGGCCGCAAGCGTCCCGGGAGCGCCCAGCCCATGCGAGACCATCGATCCGACCGCACGTTCGCCCGATCCGCCGTCACCGCGGTCGCGGCGCTGCTCCTGCTCGCGGGTGCCGCCTACGCCACGAACTCGCTCGTCACGGGCGGACCACGGCAGGCCAACGCGATCACGACTGCCGCCGAGACATCGCCCTCGCCGAGCGAGTCCGCCACGACCGCGGAGCCCACGGAGACGGCGGAGCCGAGCGAGACCGCGGAGCCCACGGAGACCGCGGAGCCCACCGATACCCCGGAGCCCACGGAGACCGCGGAGCCCACCGATACCCCGGAGCCCACGGAGACCGCGGAGCCCACCGATACCCCGGAGCCCACGGAGACCGCGGAGCCGACCCACGCTGACCAGGGTGGCGACAGCCAGGGGGAGGACGGCGATCACGCCGGGCCGACGCCCGCCAGCCCTGACGGCACCGCTTCCCCGACAGTCGGCGCCGGGACTGGCGACGGCGGGTCGTCTGGTGGCGATGGCGGCCATGATGGAGGTGGCGACCACTAGGCCTTGCGGTTCTGGAGCCCATGACCTCCGTTCTGCGATGCGATCCCCCCTCGTCCGCCACAATGGCGGCCGAGGGGGCGCGAGTCCACGCCGGCCCAGCTCGGGCAGGCGTCGAGCGCAGCACGGAGGACAGGCCCACGGACGGACGCCCGGACGTCGCCCTCGAACCCGGAGCAGCGAACGATGACCGCACGATCGTCGATGCCGTGCTGGCCGGCGACCGGGACGCGTACCGCCAGCTTGTCGAGCGCGAGAGCGCTTCGGTGGTCGCGGCCTGCGCTCGGATCCTCGGCGACCGCTCCGAAGCTGAGGACGTCGCCCAGGAGGCGTTCGTGATCGCGTACCGCTCCCTCGGCTCATGGCGGGCCGACGGTTCGTTCGGCGCGTGGCTGGCGCGCATCGCAGTGCGCCTGGCGATCCGCAACGCCGGGCGCCGCAAGCAGGTCACCTGGCTGGACCCGCTCGCGGCGGAGGCCGACGAGCCGGGCCAGAGCCGCTTCCGGACAGGCGGCGGCGCTGACGCGATCGATCCCGCGCACACCGTGCTCCGCGCTGAGCAGGACGCGCGCATCCGGGCGGCCGTCGCCGCCCTGGACGAGCCGTACCGCGAGGTCGTAGCGCTGCGGTTCTTCGCCGAGCGCTCGCTGCTCGAGATCGCGGCGGCGACCGACCGCCCGCTGGGTACCGTGAAGACGCACCTGCACCGAGGGCTGGCACGCCTGCGGACGGCGCTCGAGGGCCACGATCGATGAGCGCGCGGTACCCGGGCCACAACCCGAACCCCTTCACCGCGTCCGAGCTGGGCGGGCTCGACCTGCCGCCCGACGAGGTGGCTGCCGACGGCCGGCTCGCCCGCGACCTCGAGGGCGTGGCCGACCGGGGGACCGTGCGGCAGAGCGCCGACTTCGCAGCCCGAGTCATGGCGGCCATCGCGTCGGAGCCAGCGCCCGCGCCCGTCGTGGCGGCCGCGTCCGCCGTGCGCCGGCTGTCGCTGGGGGCGCTGGGCGCGTCGCTGCGCGACGCCGTGCGGGTGGCCGTCGGGCGAGGGTTCCCCGCGGCCGCTCGCGCGCAGGCGATGGCGCTGGTGCTCGTGGCGACGCTGGTCGGCGGCGCCGCGGCGGCCGGCGCCGCCGGAGCGCTCGGCCTGTTCAGCAATGCGTCGCCCGGACCGGCGCCGGCCGCGACGCCATCGCCGTCCGCACCGGCGACACCGTGGGCGAGCCCGCAACCCTCGCCCACGCCGGGGCCGACCGACAGCACGGAGCCCGACAGCACGGCGCCCGACAGCGCAACCCCCGAGGGGAGCGAGGCGCCCGGCACCACGGAGAGCCCGGAGCCCAGCGACACGGCTGAGCCGGCCACCACCCCAAAGCCGAATGGCGGCGGCTCGGGCAGCTCGATCGCCACGCCGCGTCCGACGCGGACGCCGCCGCCCACCGCGAGTCCCTCGCCGTCTCCGGAAGGCGGTGGCGAGGGTGACGGCTCCCCGTCCCCCTCGCCAAGCTGGTCCCCCTCGCCCAGCGGGTCGCCCTGGCCGACGCATACTCCCGACCAGTAGCGCGCCGGCTCCCGACCGCGCGCCGAGCCGGTGTAGGCTGGCCGCGTGATCGTGATCGTCGGCAGCCCGGCCTGGCGCGTGGCCGGCCCGCCCGGCCCGGCGGGGCGTGGCTGCGGCATCGCGCTGGCCGCCGCCGCGCTGGGCTCGCGCGTGGAGCTGGTGGGCCGGGTGGGCGAGGATGCACCGGGCGAGACGCTGCTCATCGCGCTCGCGCGCGCCGGCGTCGGCCACGCGGCCGTCCTGCGCGACCCCACGCAGCCCACGCTGCTCGTGGACCGGCCGCCCGCGGCCTCGGACGACGACGACTCGTCCCCCTTCTCGGAGTCTGCTCCAACCCGCATTTCGGCCGCCGAGGCCGCGTCGTCGGCGGGAGGCCGCCTCGAGGGCGCGGACGTCGAGCTGGCCGTCCGGTACATCGAGCCGAGCGGCGTGCTGGTGGTGGCCGAGGATGTGTCCGCGGACGTGCTCGCGGCCGCGGTGTCGGCGGCCGGGTACGCGCAGCTGCGGCTCGTGGTGCTGCTCGGGCCGAGCGACGGGGCCCCGCGCCCTGTGCCGGCCGGCCTCCCCGAGGACGCCACCGTGCTCGCGGCGCCGGACGACTCGGACGGCGCGGGAGCCTTCGAGGCGCTGGTCGCCGCCTATGCCGTGGCGCTGGACTCCGGGTCCGGTCACGCGGAGGCGTTCTCGGCCGCCCAGATTGCCACCGGCTGGGAGACCGCTCTCGCCGACTGATCTGGCGTCCCGGGCCGTCGGGACGCGTCAGGGCAGCAGCGGCCCGCCATCGCCCCTCGCCGGCAGGAGCAGCTCCGGGCCGTCGTTGCGGACGCTGTTGACCAGCGGCCGCACGGCGTAGGCGCCGAGGGCCAGGTCCTCGCGCGGCTCAAGGAGTGCCAGCAGCTCGCCCGGGTCGTGGGGCGCCGGGTCAAGCCACAGCGCCCAGCTGCCGGGCTCGATGACCACGGGCATTCGATCGTGGATGCGCGCCATGAACGCGTTGGGGCGGCTGGTGATGACCGTGAACGTGCGCCGCCATTCGCCGGTCTCGGGGTCCTGGCGCCCTGTCCACAGCCCCGCCAGCGCCAGCGGCAGGCCGTCCGGATCGAAGATCGCGATCGGGGTGCGCTGATCGCCCGCACGGTGCCACTCGTAGAAGCCGTCCACCGGAACCAGGCAGCGACGTTTCCGGAACGGGTCGCGGAACACCGGGCTGGCGGTGACGGTCTCGGCGCGGGCATTGAACGTGCGGGAGGCGATCTTGGGGTCGTCGCTCCAGGGCGGGATCAGGCCCCAGCGGTAGCGCACGATCGCCCGGCGGTCCTCGTGCTGGACCACGAGCGACGCCTCATCGGTGGGCGCGATGTTGAACCGCGGCGCAGGGTTGTCGGTGAGGTCCTCGGCATCGAAGATCTTCGCGAGCTCCGAGGTGGGCCGCTGCTGCTGGAACCGTCCGCACATGGGCTCCCAGTCTACGCGGCCCGGACTTCGCGCCCGAGGGCCGGCAGCTGGCCCACCCGCCGCGCGGCACCTCCGGCGGACAACGCCGGGGCCGTCCGGCCCGTGTACTCTCGCCACGTGACCGGTGAGCCCTCCTTCGACCTCCACGGCACGCTCGCGAGCAGCGGGCCGCTGAGCCGTGCACAGGCGCTCGCGGCGCTGGACCACGCGGCCGAGCTGATGGGCGCGTCCCAGTTCGTCGACGCGGCGCGCCTCTACCAGCGCGGCAGCCCTGCTCGGCTTCGGCCAGGCGATGCGCCAGCTGAGCCAGGAGGACCAGGCCGTGGGCGCCTGGCAGGAGGTCACGCAGCTGCCGCCGACCCCGGCGACGTACCCGGCGTGGCGCGAGCTCGCCGGCGCCCGGGTCCGAAAGGGAGACCTGGCCGGCGCGCTCAGCGCCTACCGTGAGGCGGACCGGCTCGCGCCGCCGCAGGACAGGCCCGAGATCGCCTCGAGCCTCGGCTGGCTGAGCAGGGAGCTGGGCGACCCGAAGGGGGCAGGTCGGTACTTCTCGCGGGCGCGGGGCGGCTCGACCATGGCCATGACGCTCTCGATCATCGCGGTGACGACGGTCGTCTCGCTGGTCGCCGACATCGGCGGCGCCGACGGCAGCAGGCTGCTGGCCGCCCTGGAGCTCGACAAGATCGCGGTCGCGGCCGGCCAGGTGTACCGGCTCCTGACGGTGGCGCTGGTCCACCTGCCCCTCGATGTCAACCCGCTGCATCTGCCGCTCAACATGTACGCGATGTGGATCGTGGGGCCGCTCGTGGAGCGGCTCTACGGGCGCTGGCGGATGCTCGCGTTCTACGTCGTGGCCGCGCTCGGCGGGTCGCTGCTGTCGTTCGCGTCGGGGCCGCAGATCGACCAGAACGCCGTCGTGAACCAGCTCGCGGTCGGCGCCTCGGGCGCGATCTTCGGGCTGTTCGGCCTGCTGGTGGGCGCCCTCGCGGTGCAGCGGCCGAGTTTGGGCCCGAACACTCGGGGCCTCTTCGTCAACCTGGTCGGCCTGATCGCGATCAACTTGTATATCGGCGCCACCTCGCCAGACATCGACAATCTCGCGCACATCGGCGGCCTGCTCACGGGCCTCTGGTTCGGCCTGCTGTTCATCCCGACGGGCGTGCCGACCCGGAACTCGCTGTGGCAGAGGCAGGGGCCCGAGCCGGGCACGGCGGTGCTGCTGCTGGGGCGGGGCGGGATGGTCGCGGTGCAGGCGATCGGCATGGTCGGGCTCCTGGTGGCCTTCGGGGCCATGTGGGCGCTGGGCTACCAGCACTGGAGCCCGCTGGTCGGGTTGGGCTGAACGGCCGCGCGACTGCACGACCTCAGGCCTGTGCGGCGCCCGAGCGGTTCGCGCCCTCCGTTCGGACGGCCCCGGTCGCGCAGGGCACGCTCTCGCGCGACGGCGCCCGCTTCTCGCGCGACGGCGCCCGCTTCTCGCGCGGCCCCCCGCCCGTTCGGCTGAACATCCCCACGGCCGCCGGGACGGTACGATCTGCCGCATGTTCGCCATGCTGCAGGGCGCCTGGCCCCGCGTGACCTCCGACGGGATCGAGCTGACTGCGCTCGAGGCCGATGTGGCCGCCGGTCGCGCCGACGCCTCGGCCCTCGCCGCCGCCACGGACCGCCTCGTGGCCGAGGTGCTGGGCGCCCAGGTCGACGCCGGTCTGGACCTGCTCAGCGACGGACAGGTCCGGTGGCCGGACATGGCCGAGGCGGTCCGGGTCCTGCTGCACGAGGGCCGGTTCGACGACGAGCGCCCGCTGCTCGCCGCCTGGACCGCGGCGACGGCAGCCGCTCCGGGGGGCGCCACGCTGGCGCAGGCGGTGCCCGGCCCGTACACCCTGGGTCGCCTCGCGATCGACGACGCCGTGCGCCGGTCGCGGGAGGCGGGCGAGGAGCCCCCGCCCCCGGACGGCCTGCGGTCAGCACGGTCCGACGTGACGCTCAGCGTGGCCGAGGCGCTCGGGCGCGAGATCGCGGCGCTGGTCGCGGCGGGCTGCCGGGTGATCGTGGTGGAGGAGCCGGACGCCGTTGCGGTCGGGGCCGACCCGTGGGAGCGGTCGCTGTTCGCGGACGCGAGTCGGCGGCTGCTGGCCCGCGCCGATGGGGCCCACCCGATGCTCGCGGTGGTCGGCGGCTCCGCTGACGGGGCGGGCGGCGGGACGATCTTCGAGGCGCCCTGGCAGTCGGTCCTCGTCGATCTCGTCGAGGGCCCCGACAACTGGCGGCTGGTCCGCCAGGCGCCGGGCGACCGAGGCGTCGTCTGCGCTGCGCTGCGCATCGGCGAGGACGGGCTCGAGGGGGACCAGTCGCCCGAGCTGGTGTGGGCCGCCCAGTACGCGGCGTCCGCGAACGATCGCGGCATGGACCGCGTGGGTCTCGCCAACGCGACCCGACTGGCCGACCGCACGCCCGAGGCGGCCCGCGCCGCGCTCCGCCAGCTGGCGCAGGCCGCGAAGTATGCGGTGCTGCCCCTCGCCGACGCCGTGGAGGCGGGCCTCGACCCCCGCACCATCCGAGACGCCCGCCCGGTCCCCGCCAACCGTGCCGCGCGCAGGCGGGAGGCCCGCGAGGGCAGGCAGCGAGCACGTTGACGGCCGGGGCGCATGCTGGGCGTCGCCCGCGCCAACCCGGGAAGTCCGCCGTTACGCCGCCCGGGCCAAACCCGGGCAGTCCGCCGCCCGCCCCTGACGGTCCCCTGGGCCGCCCACACTGAGGAGATCTCGCATGAGCACGTCCTATTGGCATGGATTCGCCGACATGCACCTGGTCAAGGACGCCGAGCTGGTGATCCGCGACGGCGACGGCGCCTGGGTGACCGACGTCGGCGGCAACCGCTACCTCGACGCCACCGCGGCGCTGTGGTACGCGGCGGTGGGGTACGGCCGGGCGGAGATCGCCGATGCGGTGGCCGCCCAGATTCGCAGGATCCCGGCGTACTCGTCGTTCGGCGCCTACACGACCGAGCCCACGCTGCGGCTGGCGGAGCGAATCGCCGCCATGGCGCCCATGCCGGGCGCCGCGGTCTTCTTCACCAGTGGCGGCTCCGAGTCGATCGAGACCGCCGGCAAGCTGGCGCGCCGGTATTGGGACGTGCTCGGCAGGCCCGGCAAGAAGATCATCGTCCACCGCGAGCACGGGTACCACGGCATGGCCGCCCTGGGCACCTCGCTGGCGGGCATCCCGCTCAACAAGGCCGGCTACGGGACGCTGGTCGCCGACACCATCCAGGTTGGCGTCCACGACCTCGACGCGGTGGAGTCGCTGTTCGCGGCGCGCTCGGCGGAGATCGCGGCCTTCATCGCGGAGCCGGTCGCGGGGGCTGGCGGCGTGATCCCGCCCAAGGACGGCTATTTCGCCGGCCTCCAGCAGCTGTGCCGCCAGTTCGACGTGCTGCTCATCGCGGACGAGGTGGTGACGGGGTTCGGTCGCACGGGGCAGTGGTGGGGGAGCCAGCGCTACGGTATCGAGCCCGACATGATCACGTTCGCCAAGGCAGTCACCTCGGGGTACGTCCCGCTGGGCGGCGTCGTGGTGGGGCCGCGGGTCCGGGCGCCCTTCTGGGACGAGCTGGTCCCGGGCGCGGTGTTCCGCCACGGGTACACGTACTCGGGCCACGCCACGGCCTGCGCCGCGGGCATGGCCAACCTCGACATCATGGAGCGCGAGGACTTGGTGGGACGCGTGCGGGCGCTGGAGCCCGTCGTGGAGCGGGAGATCGGGCGGCTCGCCTCGTCGCCACTGGTGGGCGAGGTGCGGACCGTGGGCCTGACCGCGTGCGTGGAGCTCTCCGCCGAGGCGCGGTCCGTCAACCCCGGAGCCGTGGAGGCCGTGGTCGCCGCCGCCCGGAGCCATGGGGTCCTGACCCGCAACATCCGGGGCGTGGGGCTGCACTTCTCGCCGCCGTTCGTGGTCAGCGAGGGCGAGATCGGGCGAATCGCGGAGGGCTTCGACGCGGCACTCCGGGAGGTGGCCGCGGCCGGCTGACCCAAGGGCCCGAGGGCGCCGCCGGGGGGCACAGGGGCGCCCGGCGCGTCTGAGTTGGCCGCCCGCGCCTGGACCGGGGCGACAGGGACCGGGGCCGACAGGGACCCTGCCCAGCCCCGCTGAGTCGCCTGCGCGGCCTGGGACTCACAGGACGGACGCGGAACCCCCGAGGGCCGCCTGATTCGCAACCCCGGTTGCACCATTCGCGCCACCCTGCCACCATCGTCCTGCCGCGCCTGCGCCCGGTGTTCCCCCCACAGAACGGGGCCACTGCGTCCTGGCCGCGTCGGACCCACACACCACCCGTCGACGCCCGGGCCTCGCCCGCGGCTTCCCGGCGGACGATCAGCGTCACCCTTGCCGGCCGCGGCGGGACCCGCGGCCATGCCGAACCCGGCGGAAGGAGGTCGTCCTGGTGGCCGAGCTGCATGTTGCGCTCGAAGTGAACGGCGAACACCGTGAGGTGGACGTCGAACCCCGCACGCTCCTCGTCTCCATGCTGCGCGAGGACCTGGAGCTCACCGGCACCCACATCGGGTGCGACACCAGCCAGTGCGGCGCCTGCACGGTCCACGTCGACGGGCGCGCCGTGAAGAGCTGCACGATGCTCGCCGTGCAGGCCGACGGGTCGTCGGTGACGACGATCGAGGGCCTCGGCCAGGTGGGCTCGCTCCACCCGGTCCAGCAGGCGTTCTGGGACAAGCACGGCCTGCAGTGCGGGTTCTGCACGCCGGGCATGATCATGGCCGCCGCCGACCTGGTGGCCCGCAACCCCGACCCGACCGACGCCGAGATCCGCCACGCGATCGCCGGCAACATCTGCCGCTGCACCGGCTACCACAACATCGTGGCCGCCGTCCGCGAGGCCGCCGCCGTGATGCGCGGCGCCGCGGCAACGGCGTAGGAGGACGGAGATGACCACCGACGTCCTCGGCGCACCGGTCAAGCGGGTCGAGGACCCGCGCTTCATCACCGGCAAGGGCCGCTACCTCGACGACATCAAGCTGCCCGGGATGGCCCACCTTGCCATCCTGCGCAGCCCCTACGCGCACGCGAACATCCGCTCCATCGACACGTCAGCCGCGAAGGCGGCCCCCGGCGTCGTGACGGTGATCACCGGCGCGGACATCCCGTACAACCCGCTGCCCATGGCCTGGCCGGCCGGCGGCGCGTCGGGCATCCAGAACAACGTCAACACCCCGCGGGCGCTCGCCACCGACTCGGTCAAGTGGACCGGCGAGGGGGTGGCCGCAGTGGTCGCCGAGACGGCTGCTCAGGCGCTGGACGCGCTCGAGCTGATCGAGGTGGACTGGGAGCCGCTGCCCGCGATCACCGATGCCGAGAAGGCGCTCGGGCCCGGCGCGCCGCAGCTCCACGAGAACGCGCCCGGCAACCGTGTGTTCGACTGGCAGGTG
>JAJYGO010000007.1 GCA_021785115.1 Chloroflexota bacterium
GCGCGTGTTCCCACTCGGTTGCCGCGTCGGCGAACTCCCGACGGGCGTACCGATCGTCACGAACGCTGCGGGCGCGTGCCTCGTGATGCCGCGCGAGCGCAGCCGGGTCGGCCGGCCGGTCGTGAATCTCGTCATCCACCGTCCGCACGACCCGAACGAGCGCCGCCGTCGTGCGCGGCGACCAGCTCACCTCGGGCGCTACGGGAGGAGGCCAACCGCGCGGTGGGCTGGCGATCACGTAGGTCTCGCGTGGGCGCCTCCACCCCGCCATCGCGACGCGTGATTCGCTCCCGGCATCGAGAACGACCCCAATCGCCCAGGCAGAGCTCGTGGGTGCGTTTCGGACGCCCCGGGCGGGACTGCGACGCGAGGTATGCATCAGGCTGCCTCCAGCAGGTCGGTTGCCACCGTGAGGGTGTTGGCGCTGGCCCGCAGCGTCATCGTGAAGTCGGACGGCGCGATTGCGCCCCACGGCCGCAGCCGCTGGTACGAGCGAAACTCGTGGCGGACCCCGGGTGAACTGGCCGCGCTGTCGATGCCGATCGCACAGGACCGCTGGACCGGCAGCCGGGCCGCCGGCAGCGGGTGGCGCCGCGAGGCGCGGTGGCCGAGATCGAGCCAGTCGAGGTCGAGGACGATCGAGATGCGCATGGCCGTCAGGCACTCCTTCCGGTCACGAGGTGCCGACCGGACGGGCATGGGCGGTGGGAAGCCCTTCGCCGACGGAGACGCTCGTGGGGAGATGGCCGGCCGAGCCCGCGAGACGTGGTGCGGGCGCTCAGCGAGTGGGCGGAGGTGCGCCCGGCCGTGGCCCTGGTCGGATCGGCACGAGTGAAAGTCCCGGGAGTCGTCATGCCGCGACCGGCAACGGGTGCGGCCAGTTCGCTCGTTCGGGGGGCGAGGGTGTGGTGTGAGATCACGGCCACCCCCTGCTGCTCCCAGTCGGAGACGATGTCGGCCGCGAAGGCGTCGGCTCCGCTCTGGCTGGCGCAGAAGACGACAGAGAGGTCTGCGACGGGCTCCGTCGAGAGCGCTACGAGCAGGACGGCGTCGCCGACGCGATAGCCGCGTAGGGCGGTGCGTTCGCCGAGGCCGCCGGCATCGGCTCGAATCGTGCACGGCAGGCCGGCCGGCGCCTCCGGGAGGCAGGCGGGAAGCCGGGCATTGTCGACCCACTGCAGGACGCATCCATACGGATCGACGATCGGCGCGCCGGCTGGGCAGCCGATCGCGGCGAGGACGGGGCGCCACTGTTCCTGGTCGAGGGGTGGTTGGTAGCGCCGGTCGGGGTCGGGCGTCGGGTGTGCGCGTGCTGTTGACGAGGATGTGGACGTGCGGACGAGGTTCGGCATGGCTGGAGTCCTCCCTGGCGCTGCTTCGGCGGTAGGACGGCGTGGTGCGGGTCGGCGCTGTCTGCCGATCCGTCTTGTCAGGTGCGTCGAGGCTTCCTCCACGGCTCGTTCCTTGTCGCTTGCTGAACCTGAGCTACGAGCTCATACCCGTACAACACCGGTGGAGGGGCATCCGTCCGGTGGTGCGGGTCATGTCGCGCAGTCCCTCGCCTGCAGCCCCACGGACGGGGAGCCATGGCTCCCCTTGGACCGCGTCCGTCGCGCAAGGGGCTCGACCGCCTGACGCCGACCGTGCCGAGCAGGGGCCTGCCTGCATCGAGCGACAGGCTGCGCCGGCACAACGGCCGGCGCGGGCGTGCGTGCCGCGTCGCCCCGGGCCGACGACACACGGTCAGGCGAGGAGCATGGGCGCGGCCGTGCCGCCGATCACTCTCGGCACGTTGGGGGTGTCGAGCGCGTGGAGCTTCGCGACCGGCCGCATCCGGTAGCCCTGCTCCCGGAGCCAGCTGAGTTCGTCGTCGAACAGCGCGATATGGTCGTGCCAGGTGAGCCCGAATGCCGCGCCGCCCCACCTGCATTCGACGAGGAACTCTCCTCCTACGCCCAGGTACAGGCCGAGGACGGCGCGGTCGCCATCGCGGCGCGTCCCGCTCCATGCCACCAGAAGGATGTCGGCCGGCGTGGTGCGGGCGAGCCGCATGCCGGGCTGCATCGGGTATCGGTTGCGCCTGCCCCTGAACATCTCGATTCCCTCCATCCCGCGACCGCAACCCCGTTGGCCGCGTCGCGTCGTCCCTGCTACCGGTGTCACGCGGTGCCGGTCTCGTCTTTCTCGGCCGGACGTGGCGTGCATTCGTTTCATCGCTCATCTGCTGCAACTTCATCCTCCGAAGCTCGGCCGGAACGCGCAATGGGCGCGACGCGAGTTCGGTACCAACGGCTGGGCTGGGTGGTACGTCGGCCGTCGTGGCATGGGACGACCGGGTAGGGAAGGGCCGCGACCCCCGTGCCGGTGCATGCCCACGCGCGCGGGTTCACGCCCGCGTGATTGGCGCCTCCGCGCCGGCGCGCGGGTCACGCGCGAGTTCCCAGGCGATGAGCCGCCGGCCGTTCGCCCGCTCGAGGGCCCGGATCGCGTCCTCGGAGGAGGCGAAGGCCAGGCGGTGCGCGACGACCTGGCTGATGCGCACGCCGCGCACGACGCCGGCGGCGCGCAGGCGCGCGAGGGTCCGGTCGCCCTGGCGGACTGGCGCCCCCGTCTGGGCCGCCCAGCGCCGCGAAAGGGCACGCAGCCCGCCGCCGGCATACGTCGCCCGCGTGCCTCCTCTCGGATGCCCACGGATCGGGCGGCGCTCGAGGGCCGCGTGGTCGTAGAGGTAGACGATGAGATCGAGCGCGAGGAGCTCGTCCGCCGGCAGCTCCGCCGGGACAGCGGCCAGGCGCCAGCCCCGGACCGCCGGCAGGCCGCAGGCGTCGTGGCGCGCGATGAGGCGGGTCCGGTCGCGCTCGGCGACTACAGAGGCCACCCAGGCCGCCGAGCCCGCCAGCACCCAGGCGCTGATCGTCGCCCGGTAGGGCTGGTCGACGATGCTCGCCACGACGAGCCCGAGGAGCACGGCGAGGAAGGCGAGCCGCCAGAGCGTCAGGCGCAGCCGCTCGCGACTCCAGCGCTCGCGCAGACGGCGGACGAGGGGGATCGTGAGCGGCCGGGCGTCGGTCGGGCGCTCCGGCTGGACGGACGGCTCCATGGCCCCCGGATCGTGTGGGACGGCGGCCGCCGGTCAAGGCGCGCGTTCCCCGCCGACCCTCCGTTCGCTTGACAGCCGACGGGTCCGCCCGAACCTCCTGCAGCCGCCCGCTGAGGAGGTGGCCGAAATGGCAAGGAAGGGTCGCAAATGGTGCAGCAGTTCGGACACGCCGCGCCGGTCACGTGCCCGGCCTGCGGCGTCGGCGCCGCCTCCGGCCTCTGCACGCTCACGCGCGGCGAGATCGTCACGCTCAGCTGCGGGATCTGTGGCCTCCGGGTGCGGGACGGGATCGTGCTCGAGCACGGCATCGACATCGATCCCGACGAGATCCGCGAGATGGCCGACGGACGGCCAGGGGCGAACCCCCGGGAGTGGTACATCGCGCCCGAGGCACGCCCGCTCCGCCTCCTCCCCACGGACGCGGTCAGGGCGGGCGAGCCCGAGCCCGAGTGGCCGCCGATCAGCTCGCTGACCGTCCGTTTCGCGCGCCGCCGCCGGACCGGGACCGGCGAGCGATGAGCCGCGCGATCAACCGCTTGAGCTGGCTTCTGCTCTGGTTCGCCGCTCTCACCGGCGGTGCGACCCTCGTCCTCGTCGCGGCGGCCTGGTTCATCGCCCACGTCACGCTGCCCGTCCCGCTCGTCTGGCTGGTCATCGCGGGTGGCTGCGCGTACGTGCTGCTGCAAGGCGAGGGACGGCATGAGCCGGCGGCAGCGGGGCCGATCGTGCGAGCGGAGCCCGAGCCCGAGATCGGTCTCGAGGATCTCGAGGCGCTCCACCGCATGTGGCAGCGCGGCGACATCTCCGAGGCCACCTATCGCGGGGCCGTGGCGCGCGCGACGCGCCGCTTCACGCCGTCGTCGCCGCCACCGCCGCCCCCGCGCCACCGCTGGTGGTGACAGGCCCGACACCTCGAAGCCCGCGGTGCGCTGGCGCACCACAAGTTCGCCCGCTTCGCCCGCTGCCCCCTTGACGCGAACCCCGACCCGCCGAAGCTCCCGCGTCGCCTCACGAGCGGCCGCCACCAGGCGGCGAGCGGCGACCGCAGCACAGCGGGAGACCCGATGGGACGAGCATCGCGCCAGAAGCGCCAGCGCCACGAGCGTCGCACCTGGCAGACCATCAACCCCTGGACCGGGGCACGCGAGCGCTTCCCGGTCTGCGTCAGCGACGGGGCCCTGCGCGAGTGGGAGCGCCACCGCGTCCGGTTGGCCGCGGCCGGCTACCCCGACCGGCCCCCCGAGTTCGACAGCCCGAACCTGCGCGCCTGGAGCCTCGTGCCCGGCACCCCCACCCGCTTCGACCCGGCCGCGGCGGCGGACACGGAGATCCGGCTCGGGGCCGACCCGGAGGCGCGGGGGATCGGCACGTGGCGCTCGAGCACCGGGGAGCTCGCGGCCAAGGTCAACGTGGGCCGCCGCCACGACGGCACGCTCACCCTCCACGTCATGCTCGAGACGCTCACCTGGCACAGCGCCCAGACGCTGCGGGTCGCCGACGCTGCGGAGGCCCGTGCCGTCATCGAGTCGCTCGACACCAGCGTGCTCCGGGCGTTCGGGCTGCCCCCGCTGCGCTTCACCTCCGCCGATGCGCTGCTCGCCGAGCTCGCGGGCGCCGCCTGACCCCGATCAGCCGAAAGGAGCCACACCGTGAGCAGCACCTGGCGCGTCGACCTCTGGATCCACCGTGCCGATCGAGCGCGTGCCGACGCAATCCTCGCTGCGCTCGACGGCGAGTGGGGGGAGATGGGACGGAACCGCGCGTGGGATGCCTACGGAGCACAGCTGGAGATCTGGACAGGGGGCGTGGACCGACTCACTGCCCCCGCCTCCTTCGAGGAACTGGCGGCAAATCTCGCCGGCGTCGTCTGGGAAGCCAACGGCTCATACCTCGCGATCGACGCCACCGGCACCTGCCACGACGACCTCTCGTATGGCACCTGGTCTTCGAGTGAGGAGGACTACGCGGCCTGGCAGCGCGGCGAGCCCGTCGTGCCGCCGTCCCCGCCGCTCGCGCCGCAGCCCGCACCGGGCGAGGCCGACGCGGCCGGCGCGATCGTCGTGTGCCGCTCGATGGGCGACGGCGATGCGACGGCCTGGGGACCCTTCCGTGGCGCCTCGTTCGACGCGGCCGTCGTCGCCGCCAAGGCGTGGCTGCGGAGCCAACCGTGCCGACCCGACCTGCGGGACCCATTCTGGGCCGACCCCGCCGGCCTCGCGTGCGAGCGGCTGCTGCGTGGCGAGGATGGCGTGCCCGGCCACGAGATCGTGCGCCTCGAGGCGCCGTAGGCCGGGGACGAGTAGCCGACCCCGCCTGACGCCGCGGAGGGCGCCCGAGCTGGCCCCAGAACCGTCGGCACGGCTGCGCCCGCGCCTGCGAGCGGGATCCGGTCGACCACAACAGTGATCAGCAGGAGGAACCGATGTTCGTCGATGACGCCGCCCAGTACCACTCCCCGGCTATCGATGGGGCGATCGTCGAGGAGGTGCTTGAGGCGTTCGGCAGCGCCCCCCGTCCGACTCCGCTCCTCGTCCATGGCTGGCAGGCGCCGGTCGAGGACGGGCTGCCCTTTCGGATCGCGGCGCGCCTCTTCCCGACCCGCCAGCCCGACGTCGTGCTGCTCGACGTCGTGTGGGTTCCCGACCCCGAGCGCACCCGCTCGACGCGGAACGTGCTGACGGTCGCCGAGGCGCACGAGCACATCGCGTCGAGCGAGCGTCTCCTGCGCCAAGTCGGGGCCACGCCACTGCCGGCGGCCCGCAGGCCCCGCATCCGCGTCGCGCGGGGACAAAGGCCACGCACTCCTTGGCCGCCAGGCGTGGCGTCCCGTCCAGACATGGAGGGTTCCCGATGAGCACCCACCACGCCCCGCCGAGCACGCACGACCTCGACGTCATCGCCTGTTTCCCGTTCACGTCCACGCCCACCATCGAGCACCTGCGCGCGGAGACGCGGGCCGCCCGCGAGCGCGGCGACCTGGCCGACGCGGACGTCCTCCGGGCCATCGTCGAGCACGTGCACGAAGCCGTCCTCTCGCTCCACCCGGGGCACGACCTTCGATCAGTCACCGCCTGGATCGGCATGGCCGATCGTCTCGCCATGGTCCACTCCGCGGGGCTCCTCGAGCTCGTGGCCGAGTCGGCGACGGACCGTGAGCGGCCCGACGACGAGCCCGCATCCGGCCTCGAGTTCATCACGGTCGTCGGACCGCGGCCGGGTTCCCTCCGGAAGCGCGCAGCGGCATACGCGACCGCGGCTCGGGCCCTCCTCGAGCGGGGCGGAGACCCGATCGCGTCGTTCACGACCGCTCGCGATCTGTGCGTCCACGCGATGGAGCGCTTCGCGCGACTGCCCAAGGGCGAGCGGGAGTGGCGGCTGCTGGTCGCCATCGGCGGATGGACGTTCTTCGATGACGAGCCGGCCGCTCGACCCTACGCGGCGTCCTGCTCGGCCAGCAGTCCCGCCAGCTCCTCTGGCGTGAGCGAGTCGACGAATCCGTTGTCGTCGTGTTGGGTCGTGGGCAGCGGGTAGGGCGGCAGGAGCTCGGCCTGCTGCGCTTCGGCGTGCAGGATCCGCAGCAGCACGGGGTCGCAGCCCGCGGCCCGCAGATACGCGCGGATGTCGCCGTTCCGGAGCAGCCCACACGTCGCGCAGCCCGTGTGGCGCTCGTGCCCGACGACGAACTGGGCCGTGCGCGCCAGCGCACCGAGGTCCGGGTCATCGAGCCGCGTCCCGTCCTCGAAACGAGCCTCGAAGAGGCGGTCGGCGAGATGGAGGAGGGGGATGTCCCGGCTCTCGGGCGCCATGCGCCGCGCGATCGCTGTCCGCCGTTCGAGCTCGGCCTGGCGCGCCGCCCAGCGCGCGGGATCCTCGTGGTCGGCGAGCACGCGCGCGGCGATCGAGCGGGCCCAGCGGTCGGGGAAGCGCACCCGCACCCCCGTGCGGCGGTGGAACGAGGACTCCAGGAGGATCGTACGGGCCACTGTGGTGAGGGCATGGGGGACCTCGAGCGTCACGCGCTCGCCATCGAGGGGCAGGAACAGGCCGGGCATCGCGGGCCTCCGATACGTGTCGAGACGCGAGGCGCCGGAAGGGGGAGGGGAAGCGCAGAGGGGAAGTGGAAGTTCTTCCGCTCTACCGCTCACCCTTACGGCTCGATCCTTACCCTTGCCGGATCGCCGCTGCTGTCAAGTTCCGGGCACGCCGAGCCGTCGATCGGGGATGACGGCACCCCTGTGGCGACCCTCAGGCGCGGTCGCGCCGCGGCAGCGCGCGCGCATCGCGGAGGTAGCGCGCGCAGAAGGCCGCGTAGTCCGCCTCGCGCACGCGGTACGAGCGCCGGCCCCCGGCGTCGAAGGCGACCACGGCGAGGCGTCCGAGCTCCACCTGGCGCAGCACCCAGCGACGGGTGTAGCCGAGCTCGGCCGCGATCTGCGGGAGCGTGAGATAGCGGGTCATCAGACGTTCGCCTCGCGCGACGGCGCAGGCACCGAGGGCCTGGCGCCGGACGGATCGAGCCTGGTCGCCGGCGCGCCGCCGTCAAGCGAGCACCGAGTGGCGGCGGACGCGAACGATGGGAATCTCGGGCACGTGGGGCTCGTGGGGCACCCATGGCCTCGACTCATCACCACCGATGCGCTTCCGTACAGGCGTTCGTCATCGCAACGGGAGCGGCACGGATGGGAGAGCAGGGCAGTGACCGAACGGACCGGCGCCTAGAACGCTGGCTGCGCCGCCACCGCGTGACGGTGCGAGGCCTGACCCTGGCGGACCACATCGGGTCGCCGCGCGCGACACGCGAGGTGGCGAGCCTGGCGGCCATGCTGCGCGACCCCGACGCCGTGACCGCGGCCGGTGGGTCGATCGTGCGCGGCGTCCTCTTCAGCGGCCCGGCCGGCGTCGGCAAGACGAACCTCGCGCGCATCCTGGCGGCGCTCCTGGGTGACGCCGTCCCCTACTACGAGTGCACCGCGGCCGAGCTCACGGAGGGGCGCGTGGCGCGCCTCGCGCGCCACTTCGCGGCCCATCCCGCGCCCGCGGTTCTCTACATCGACGAGATCGACGCGGTCGCGCTGGAACGGGGTTCGCGTGTCCACGACCGGCGCTCGCGCAGCGTGCTGTATGCGCTCCTCTCGGCGCTCGATGGGCTGCGCGACGGAGGTCGCGTGCTCTATCTCGCGAGCACGAACACGGATCCCGCGTTCCTCGATCGCTCGCTCCTGCGCGCGGGCCGCTTCGGGCGGGTCGTGCGTCTCGAGCTGCCCACGCGCGCCGAGCGGCGCGAGCTCCTCGCGTATCTCCTCGCGCGTCGCCGGGTGGCCGAGCCGATCGATCTCGAGCGGGCGGCCGAGCTGACCCGCGGGCGCAGCGGCGCCGACCTCGTCGGCGCGCTTGACGATGGGCTTGCCCTGGCCCTCGCCGACGGGGTGACCACTGGCCTCACGGTCCGCCACTGGGAGGAGGCCCTGCGCCGTCACGGCGAGGTGGACGAGGTGCCCGCGCTTACCGCGGCGCAGCGCAGGCGACAGAGCCTTCATGAGGCCAGTCACGCCGTCGTGGCCCTCCAACTGCTCGGACCGGGCGCGATCACCGCGGTCGCCCTGGGCGACCACCGCGGGGGACGCACGGAGTTGGGACCCGACGACGGATCGCACCAGGACCTCCCCGACGACGAACTCCTGGCGCGCGTCGCCGTGCTCCTCGCGGGGGCCATCGGCGAGCGCCTCTTCCTGGGCACCGGGTCGCTCGGGGGTGGCAGCGACATGCAGCGGGCCACCGAGCTTCTCCTCTCCCGTCTCGCCTGCGGCGCCGACGCCGCGTGGGGCGGCATCACCGTCGATGCCTTCCTCCACCAAGCCGGTCTCCACCTCCTCGACGCGCGGGCGGCCGCGGTCCGCCTCGAGCTCGACCGCCAAGCGGAGCGG
>JAJYGO010000134.1 GCA_021785115.1 Chloroflexota bacterium
GGGCGTGGCGCTCGGCGCGCTGCAGCGGCAGGTGAAGGGCGACCTCGACAAGTTCAAGGGCTTCATCGAGAGCCGCGGCCAGGAGACCGGCGCGTGGCGTGGCGAGGTCCACGGCGGCGAGACGACGAGCACCGGGTCCGGGTCGACCGGTGGAACCGGCACCGGCGGTGACTACGGCACCGGCGGCGTCGGGTACGGTACCGGCTCGACCGGCGACGTCACCGGCGGCTCCGATACCGGCTCCGGTTTCGGCAACTACCCGGACGACACTGGCAAGGGTTCGCGTTGAACCACGAGCCCGTGCCGGACGACACCGTCCCGCACCTGCGCGACGAGCCGCGCCCGGGGGCAATCCCGGGCGCCGGCGAACCCGTCGACGACCTCGCACCGGGCGGCGGCCCGTTCGAGACGGGCACCGTCGGCGACCTGAACCAGGGTGGCGCCGGGTCGATGGCGACCGGCACGACCGGGGATACCGGCGCGATCGGTGGCAGCCTGGATCCGGAGGTTGCCGCCGAGCGCGACGCCGAGGGTCGCGCTCGCTGAACGCCGGGCAGGCGGCCCGTGGGCAGCCTGCCGTACGGATCAATCGCACGAGGGCGCGTCCTCTCTCGACGAGGACGCGCCCTCTTCAGCCCTTCGCCGTGGCGGGGACGTCGAGCACGACCGTCGTCCCGGGCGGGAGCACGAGCTCGTCGGGCGTGTCGGGACCGAGCCGCGGCATCATGCCCCACACGCGCAGCACGGACGCCTCCGCCGCACCGTGCGCCGGCACGCGCCGCTCGGTTCGCCCGAGGTTGGCCGCGACGGTGACGGACCCGCGACGCACCACGATCCACCGCGCCTGCGCATCGTGCTGCACCGCCATGCTCGCGTGCCGGCCGGCGGCCAGCTCCGGCCGCTCCCGTCGCAGCCGGAGCAGCGACCGGTACCAGTCGAACATCCGCCGACCGCGCGGCGTCGCGAGCTCCGCCCAGTCGAGCTTCGACCGCTCGAACGTCTCGGGGTCCTGCGGGTCCGGGATCTGCTCGGGCCGGATCGCGTCCGTCGCAAACTCCGCCCGGCGCCCGTTCCGGATCGCCTCGCCGAGTTCGGGTGGGTGATCGGTGAAGTACAGGAACGGGGTGTCCGCCGCCCACTCCTCGCCCATGAACAGGAGCGGCACGAACGGCGAGAGCAGCAGGAGTGCCGCGGCGGCCGCGAGCAGGTCGTCGTCGACGAGCATCGAGAGGCGCTCGCCGGTCGCGCGATTGCCGACCTGGTCGTGGTTCTGGAGGAACACGACGAACCGCGAGGGCGGCAGGTCCGCGGCCGAGCGCCCGTGCCGCCGGCCCCGGAACTCCGACGCCCGTTCGGCGTATGCCCAGTTCTCTGCGAGCGCTCGCACGAAGTCGTCGAGGCCCTCGAAGTCGGCGTAGTAGCGATCCCGCTCGGCCGTCAGCGCCACGTGCAGCGCGTGATGGACGTCGTCGTTCCAGACGGCGGTCAGCCCGTACCCTCCGGCTTCGGTCGATCGGACGAGTCGCGGGTCGTTCACGTCGCTCTCCGCGATCAGTGCGAGCGGGCGGGCGAGGTGGGCCTCGAGCGCTTCGACTTCGCGCGACAGCTGCTCGAGCAGGTGGACCGCCGACGTGTCGACGATGGCGTGGACGGCGTCGATCCGCAGCCCGTCGACGTGATAGTCCCGGAACCACATCGCGACGTTGTCCCCGATGAACCGCCGGACCTCGTCGCTGCCGGGGCCGTCCACGTTCATGGCGCCGCCCCACAGCGTCACGTACCGGTCGGTGAGGTACGGGCCGAAGCGCGGCAGGTAGTTCCCGGTGGGGCCGAGGTGGTTGTAGACGACGTCGAGCACGACCGCGAGCCCCCTCCTGTGGCACGCGTCGACGAACCGCTTCATGCCCTCGGGACCGCCGTAGGCGTGGTGCGGCGCGTACAGCAGGACGCCGTCGTAGCCCCAGCCGCGGTCGCCGGCGAACTCGTTCACGGGCATGACCTCGACGTGCGTCACCCCGAGATCGACCAGGTGATCGAGCCGCTCGATGGCGGCGTCGAACGTCCCCGCGGAGGTGAAGGTCCCGATGTGCACCTCGTAGAGCACGGCCGACGCGAGCGGCACGGGGCGCCAGCGGCTGTCGGTCCAGGCGAACGCGGAATGGTCGATGGTCCGCGACGGCCCCGACACCCCGGTGGGCTGCCAGGGTGATCGCGGGTCGGGGAACGGCCCCTCGCCGTCGAGCACGAACCCGTAGTCGACGCCCGCGGCCTCGCCCGGGTCGTCCACGTGCCACCACCCGTCGTCGCCGCGCGTCATCGGCACGCGCTCGTCCTCGAGATCGAGATCGACGCGTTCCGGGATCGGCGCCCACACCCGGAACTGCGTCATCCGCCGGTCCGGTCCAGCAGCGCGACGGGGAACCGGCCGAGGAGCTCGCGCATCGGGCGCGTCCCGCCTGCGTGCTCGGCCCCCGAGAGCACGTCCCGCCAGCGTCCGGCCGGGAGCTCGAGCTCGGTGTCGCGCCAGTCGCCTGCGAGGCGGTGCACGAGCCGTGGCGCGACCGTGACCGTGGTCTCGCCGCGCGAGAACGCCACGACGTGGGCGGCCCGCGCCCCCTTCGCGTTGAGCGGCGCATACGCGCCGCGCGCCCCGAATGCCTCGGCGCGTTCCCGCCGCAGCCGAAGGGCCTGGCGGATCAGCCACAGCTTCGGGGCCCCGTCGTCCTCGCGGGCCATGATCTCCTCGGGCGAGCATCCGTCGTCGAGCCAGGTGAGCAGCTCGCGCCGGCGGTCCCAGTCGACCGGCCGCCGGTTGTCGGGGTCGACCAGGCTCAGGTCCCACAGCTCGCAGCCCTGGTAGATGTCGGGGATGCCGGGCGCGGTGAGCTTGAGGAGGGTCTGCGACAGCGAGTTCACCCGTCCCAGTCGGACGAGCGGCTCGACGAACGCCTCGAGATCGGCCCGGAACGCCTCGTCGCCGAGGATCCCCAGCACGAACGCGGTGAGCGCCGACTCGTACGTCGCGTTCACGTCGATCCACGACGTGTGGACCTTCGCCTCCCGCGCGGCCTTGGTCACGTACGCGAGCACCCGTTCCGTCTCGATCGGCCACGCCCCGACGAGCGTCTGGTAGAGCAGGTACTCCATGTTCCGGTCGGGCTCGCCGTCGCGGCGGTGCCGCTCGTTCATGTCGCGCCAGCGCCGCACGGCCTCGGCCCACGTCCCCGGCATCTCGGACAGCACCGAGATGCGGGCCCGGACGTCCTCGCTCCGCTTCGTGTCGTGGGTCGACGTCGTGAGCATCGCGAGTGGGCGTCGCTGCCGCATCTCGACGCAGCGGGCGTGGAACGCGTCGATGGAGCGGCCGAACAGCGCCGGATCGGAGCCCACCTCGTTCAGCGAGAGGAGGCGCAGGTAGCGATAGAACGCCGTGTCCTCGACGCCCTTCGCCATCACCGCGCTGCTCAGCTGCTGGAAGCGCATGACGAACTCCGCCTCGAGGTCGCCCGTGATGCGCAGCGTCAGCAGGTCGCCGATGAAGTCGAACAGGTCCTCCCCGAGGTCCTCGCGGCGCGCCCGCGCGTCGGCGATCGCGTCGTTGACGTAGCGCACGTCCGCGTCGTCGATCTGCCCCACGTCCGCGCGGACGTACGTCCGGTACACCGGGAACGCGGCCAGGATCTCCCGGAGCGCGCTGAACAGCTGATGGCGGGTGTAGTCGCGGTGGCGCCGGTGCCCTTCGGCCACGTCGGCCAGCAGCGCCGTGAGGCGGTTCAGGTCGCTGCCGAGCGTCTGCGAGAGCACCAGGTACCGCGTGTCATGGGTGATCTCGTGGTAGTCGAGCCGCTCGCCGATGAAGTCCGCGTACACGTCCGAGAGCGGCCCCTCGCCGTCTCCGTCCACGAAGAGGCCCCCGACCAGCTCGAGGAAGTCGTAGCCCGTCGTCCCCTGCACCGGCCAGCGCTCTCGCAGCCGCTCTCCCGGCTCGAGGATCTTCTCGACCACGATCCACGCGTGCGGCGCCGCCGCGCGCAGCCGCTCGAGGTACTGCTGCGGATCCCGCAGCCCGTCCGGGTGGTCGACGCGCATGCCATCGACCACGCCCGACTCCGACCACGACAGCACGAGCTCGTGGGTCTCGCGGAACACGCGCTCGCGCTCCTGGCGCAGGCCCGCGAGCGTGTCGACGTCGAAGAACCGCCGGTGCGAGATGTTGCTCCCGGCGGTTCGCCAGAAGGCGAGGCGGTAGTTCTGTCGGGAGAGCAGGTCGTCGAGGGCGTCCGCGTCGGCGTTGATCCCGGCCACGACCTCGTCGATCGCGGCTGCCGTCCCCGGCTCGTCGCGGACGAGGTCCTCCAGCAGGTGTCGGGCGATCTCCTTGTCGCGGTGGCGGCGGTCGATGCTCGCGTCGTCCACCTCGTGCGAGGGCGGGAGGCCGGCGAGCACGTCGGCGACGAACGCCAGCCGGTCGGAGCGGCTGCGCGCCGCCGCGTCGGCCAGGAGCCGGTCGAGCGACCGGGGTGCGACCGGGAACACGTGCTCCGCGTACCGGATCTCGAACCGTCCGTCGGTCCGCTCGAGTCGCAGCTGCCCGGCCTCCAGCACCCGCCCGTAGTGGTCGCCCAGGACCGGCAGCAGCACGACGTCCCGCAGCCGCTCCTCCGGTCCGTGCCACTCGACGTCGAAGTACCGCGCGTAGCGGCTCGCCTGCCCGTTCTCGAGCACGTCCCACCACCACGGGTTCTCCGCGCCCGTGATCGCCATGTGGTTGGGCACCACGTCGATCACGTGCCCGAGCCCCTGCTCGTGCAGCCGCGCGACCATCCGCTCGTGCGCCTCCACGTCCCCGAGCTCGGCGTTCACCCGACGTGGATCCACCACGTCGTACCCGTGGGTGCTGCGCGGGGCGGCCTGGAGGTACGGTGACGTGTAGACGTGGCTGACGCCGAGCGCCGCGACATAGTCGGCGAGGCCCGCCACCGAGTCGAACCCGGCGCCGGGGGTCAGCTGCAACCGGTAGGTCGCCCGCAACGGCGGCCCGCTCAGGTCAATCGACACGCCGGAGCACCAGCAGCGAGCGCTCGTGCAGAGTCACGGTCTGGTCCGCGCGGTAGTCGCCACCCGGAGCGGCGAAGTCGTCGGTATCCAGGTCCACTTCCCAGCACTCGCCCAGCACGCGCGGCAGCCGGAACTCCACCGGGCCCTCGTGTGCGTTGAGCAGCACGTAGAAGGAATCGTCCAGGATCCGCTCGCCCCGCCCTCCCCGGCTCGTGATCGCCTCGCCGTTGAAGAAGATCCCGAGCGAGTCTCGCGATGGCTCGTTCCAGTCTGCGTCCGTCATCTCCTCGCCCGACGCCTTGAACCAGGCGATGTCGCGGTTCGCCGATCCGCGCACTGCGCGGCCCTCGAACCAGCGGCGCTGGTGGAACACGGGGTGGTCGCGCCGGAACCGGATGAGGCGGCGCGTGAACTCGAGCAGGTCGAGATCGGCATGCTCCCAGTCGATCCACGAGATCTCGTTGTCCTGGCAGTACGCGTTGTTGTTGCCGCGCTGCGTTCGGCCGAGCTCGTCTCCGTGGAGCAGCATCGGGACGCCCTGCGAGAGGAACAGCGTCGCGAGGAAGTTGCGCACCTGCTGCTCCCGGCACGTGACGACCGCCGGGTCGTCGGACGGGCCTTCGACGCCGCAGTTCCACGACCGGTTGTCGTCGGTGCCGTCGCGGTTCCCCTCCAGGTTCGCCTCGTTGTGCTTGTGGTTGTACGACACGAGGTCGTGGAGCGTGAATCCGTCGTGGGACGTGACGAAGTTGATGCTCGCGAACGGACGGCGGCCTGTGGATTCGTACAGGTCCGAGCTGCCCGTGAGCCGGTACCCGAAGTCGCCCATGCTTGCACCCGACGTGTTCCAGAGCGCGCGCACGGTGTCGCGGTAGCGGCCGTTCCATTCGGACCAGCGCGTCGGGAAGTTGCCGACCTGGTAGCCGCCCTCCCCGACGTCCCACGGCTCCGCGATGAGCTTGACCTGGCTCAGCACGGGGTCCTGCTGGACGAGGTCGAAGAACGCCGACAGGCGGTCCACCTCGTGCAGCTCGCGCGCGAGCGTCGCCGCGAGGTCGAACCGGAAGCCGTCGACGTGCATCTCGAGGACCCAGTAACGCAGGCTGTCCATGACGAGCTGCAGCGCGTGGGGTTGCCGCATGTTCAGGCTGTTCCCGGTGCCCGTGTAGTCGGTGTAGTAGCGCGGGTCAGGGTCGAGCCGGTAGTACGCGGCGTTGTCGATGCCGCGGAACGAGAGCGTCGGCCCGAGGTGATTGCCCTCCGCGGTGTGGTTGTAGACGACGTCGAGGAGGACCTCGATGCCGGCCGAGTGGAGTGCGCGCACCATGCGCTTGAAGTCGCCGACCTGCCCGCCCTGCTCCCCGACGCTGCTGTACTCGTTGTGCGGCGCCAGGTACCCGATCGAGTTGTAGCCCCAGTAGTTCCGCAGCCCTTCCTCGAGGAGGTGCTGGTCCTGGACGAACTGGTGGACCGGCAGGAGCTCGATGGCCGTGACGACCAGCTCGAGCAGGTGATCGATGACGGCGGGGTGCGCCATGCCCGCGTACGTCCCGCGCAGGTCCGGATCGACGGCCGGGTGGAGCTTCGTCATGCCCTTGACGTGGGCCTCGTAGATGACCGTCTCGTGGAACGGCGTCCCCGGGCGCTTGTCGTCGCCCCAGGTGAAGGCGGGATCCACGACGATGCAGCGCGGCATGAACGGCGCGCTGTCCGCCGGGTTCCTCGCGTTCAGGTCATCGAACCGGTGGCCGAATACCGCCGGGTTCCACTTCACGTGCCCCTCGATCGCCTTGGCGTAGGGGTCGAGCAGCAGCTTCGAGGGGTTGCAGCGCTGGCCGCGCCCCGGGTCCCAGGGGCCGTGGACGCGGTACCCGTAGCGCTGTCCGGGCATGATCGACGGCAGGTAGCCGTGCCAGACGAAGCCCGTCGTCTCGGGCAGCTCGATCCGCGTCTCGGCGCCGTCATCGTCGAACACGCACAGTTCGACGCATTCCGCCGCCTCGGAGAACAGCGCGAAGTTCGTGCCCTCGCCGTTGAACGACGCGCCAAGCGGGTACGGCTCGCCGGGCCAGACGGCCAGCGCTCGCCGGCCGTTCGCGACCTCCGTCGTGACGGTCGTCGCGGCCGTCTGCCCCGACGCCCCGGAGGGCCGGCCCGCCTCGGCCGGTGACCGGGCCGCCGCGTTTGCCGATGCCTCCGCGTCCGCCCGGCCGGTGCCTCCGGTGTCGTCTCCGGTCCCGCCGGCGATGCCTCCCATCGACGGTCCCGTGGCGCCGCCGGTCGAGGTCAGTGAAGACGCATCCTGGGCTGCTGGCCCTGTCGCTCGTTGACGAGGTACGAGCCCATCACGATGGCCGGGATCAGTGCGAGCAGGACGAGGAGACGGTTCGACCCGCTGATCAGCAGCCCCAGCGCGGTGCCGAGGGACAGTGCCGAACCGACGGCCAGGCCCTCGAACGACATCGAGCCCATCTGTGCCTGCATCTGTCGCGCCGCGTCCCCGGCGCTCGCGGCCGCACCCGGCATCACGTTCGCCAGGTCGTTCGCCGTGCTCCGCGCCTGCTGGATCGCGTCGGACGCGCTCGAGGTCGACGTCGACTCGGACGTCGCCTGGTCGTCGTATTCGTCGGTGTGCTTCGCCATCGGAACCTCCATCTCCGGCGCGCGGCAACGCCGTCGCGACGCGCGCACTCCACGCGAACTCTTGCATGCGGCCGGTCGTCAACCCGACGGCCGCGTCCGCGCGCGGGTTGCAGTCCCGTGTCGGCGGTGGACAAGGCCGCGGCCGTGCGACGCCACGCCCTTCCGCGCCGCTGATGCTCTTCCACGCGGCTGATAGGCGGCGAGCGCGGCATGAGCGGCAACAGGGCGAGGCGGCCGCGATCCTTTCCGCCATGACCGACCGACCCAAGGCGGGCGGGGACGGGGCGACCGGCCGGCCCGAGGATCGCCGGAACGAACTGCGCCCGACCGTCCGCGAGACGCCTCCCGCGCCCGACCGGCCGGTGGACCCCGAGCGAGCCGGCCCGCGCACCGACCTCGGCGGCACTCCAGCCGGGGTCCGGCACGAGCCCGGGCACCCGATGCCCGACGACCGGACCCGGTCGACGACCGGCATGGCGCGCAACGTCGGGCGCGACCAGTGGCGGGCTGGTCGGTCGCGCCCGAGGGCGGCCAGCCGCGACGAGGATCCCGCAGCGCCGGCCGTCCCGACCCACGCACAGCGCGAGGAGGGGACGACCGACCCGTTCGGGGGCGGTCCCGGCGAAGGGCTGGATGCGGGCAACCGCGGGGAGCCTCCGCAGCGGTGACGGCCGGGGCGGCCGGCAGACCGGCCGGCATGGGTGAGGGCGTCGCAGGCGCCGACGCGAGCACGGCCGGGACGTCTCCAGTCGCCTCGGTGCGCCCGACCGCGGACACGACCGGCTCGTTTCCCCGCGCGTGGCTCGCCCACGCGTGGATGCTTCTCGCCGGCCTGGCGCTGCTTGCCGGCGGGATCTTCGGCTTCTTCCCGCAGTCCGTGATCGGCGCGCCGGGCCGGACGTTCGCGACGACGCCGCTGCTCGACGCACTGATCGGGCTGTTCGGCGTCGTGGCGCTGTCGATCACATGGGGGTTCGAGGGCGACGATCGGGCGAACGCGACGCTCGCGTTCGGCGCGATCGTGGCCGTGCTGTTCGCGGCGGAGGCTGCTGGACCGGGCCCGCTCGGCGTGCTGCCGGGACCGACGAATCTCGCCACGCGGGACGCCACCCTTGCGGTCGGGCTCGCCAGCCTGGCCATCGGGCTCGCGTCGCGGGAGGGTCGCCGCTCGCCGGGCCGGGCGCCGGCCGCGAGCCGCGTCATCGCGGCTGCGGCGCACCTCCCCAGTGCGTCAGACGAGCACGGAACCGAGCACGAGGCAGCGATCGAGCACGGGCCGCCGCCTGTCC
>JAJYGO010000437.1 GCA_021785115.1 Chloroflexota bacterium
CCAGCCGAGCTGCCAGCCCTCGGTACGCTGCACCGTGGGGGCAAAGAGGTCGAGGTCGGCGGCGGCCGCGCCGACGAGCACGAAGGCGGCCAGGGCGAGGGCGAGCGGCCGCAGGCGCCCAGGCAGCGCCAGCGCGGGCAGCGCGCGACGCCGGACGGGCCTGGCGCCCTGGGCCCGACGCAGCGCGATGGCGGCGGCGACCCGCCCGTCCATGCGCGCCGCCGCGTCCGGCGACGGGACGGTGGCGAACGCAGCGCCCAGCAGCTCGTCGAGGCGGCCCTGGCTCAGCGGCATGCTCTTACTCCCAGCCACGGCAGGCCTCCCGGAGCGCCTCGAGCGCTCGGCTCAGCAGCTTCTGCGTCGCGGCCTCGCGCTTGCCGATCACCGCGCCGATCTCGCGCGCCGAGAGCCCCGCGCCATAGCGCAGGGCGAGCGCCTCGACCGCCGGCTCGCCCAGGCGGCGAAGCGCGCGGCGCAGCTCGTCGAGCTCGGCCCGTCGGACGGCCGAGGCCTCCGGGTCGTCGCCCGCGGCGGGCAGCTCCCAGGCGCGCAGGGTGTCGAGCGAATGCGTCCCGCGGTTCCGGCGCGCGGCGTCGATGGCGGCGTTCCGGGCGATCCGCAGCAGCCAGGCCGGGAAGCCCGAGCCGGATGGGCGAAAGCGATCGAGCCCGGCGAGCGCCCGCTCGAAGGTCAGGGCGGCGAGGTCCGCCGCCGCGTCGTCGGAGCCGGTGCGCGCGCGCAGGTAGCGGTAGACGGCGAGACGGTGGCGCTCATACAGCAGCCCGAACGCCTCGGGATCGCGCCGGGCGGCCTCAACCAGCGCGTCGTCGGTGGCGATCCCTTCCACCGCGGTGCCGGGCTCGACGCCGGCGACTGTTGCTGCAGTCGCCGGCAGATCTGCCCCCGCGCCCGGTTCCGCCGGATCGCCGGGCTCGGCCAGGCCCCCGTCGAACGCTACCTCCCGCTCCACCGTCCCCTCGCCTGCGGCACCCTTCCCGGACGCCCCTCCGAACGAGATAACGCATGCGGGAGCGCAATCCGGACAACCCCAGTAACGAACGCCCCCTCCCCGTCCCTACTAGGCGGTCACATCGTGGCCGTCCTCACGGTCAAACGGGAAGGGCCACCCGGATCAGCGACGGCCTCGGCGAGTGGCCACGGCGCGGCGAACGGCCACTCGCTCGCGGAGGACGCCGACGGCTGGCGCAGCGCCGAACGCTACGCCGCCCTGGAGACACCAGTCTCATCGGGCAGCATGATGGTCACGCCATCCCCCGCGAGGTCCGCGGCGTTGATCCACACGAGGTAGAGCAGTGTGCGGGCGAGCTGGCCTCGCTTCGCCGCGGGTCACCTTGCTCGGGTTGCGTCACTCGGGGCAGTTGAGCTGGACGAACCCGGCGACGATCGAGGTGTCGTTATCGCGCACCGCGGCGACGATCCGGTCGATCGCGGCGCGGCTGCTATCAGTCGAGAACTGCCCGCGGTAGAACTCCCAGGTCGGCGTGGACAGGATCACGCTACGGGCTGCCTGGGCACGCCCGGACGGCCCAGATGTCGTCGCGTCGAGCCACGAGCGGTCCCACGCGCAGAAGGCGACCATCTCGACCCACGACCGCGCGCCGCCGGCCGAGTAGGTCCCGTCGCGTGCGACGAGAGACGGCGGCCAGGTCGCCCCGGCGGGGAGCGGAACGACCTTCTTGGCGGCGTCGATCTCGCCCTGGAACGCCGCCGCGGACTCGAGGCCAAGCGGCGACTCGGTGGTGCGCAGGAGCGCCGAGACCGGGAAGATCATGGGCGCTGCGAGGAGCAGGAGGGCGAAGGCCGCGGCGATCGTGCGCGGTCGGACATGGAGCCTGCGGCGCGAACCTGGCGCAAGACGACGCTCGAGGCGAGCGTCGAGCGAAGCGCGCTGAATGGCGGTCATCGGCGCGGCGAGGGCCGCACGGAGGGTCGTATCGAAGTCAGGCGAGGTCATGGAGCGCCTCCTTGAGGCGGGCGAGGCCGCGGTCGAGCAGCTTCTGGGTCGCGCTCGGGCTCTTGCCGATAACCGCGGCGATCTCGCGGACTGTCAGCTCGCTCGTGTAGCGCAGCGCGATGGCGTCGCGCTGCGACCTCGGTAAAGCCTGGAGACCGGCATGCAGGCGCGCTGCCTGCTCCGCCCGGAGCATCTGGTCCTCGAGCGATGGTGCAACTGGCGCCGCAGTCGCGACATGCCAATGGAACAGCACTGCGGCCCGAGCGCGTCGGTCCGCATCGATCGCCGCGTTGCGTGCCGTGCGCAGCAGCCACCCGATGCCCGGTTCGCGTCCCGCTCGGAGCTCGCCGAAGGCGCGCTCAAAGGTGACTGCGGTGAGATCGAGGGCCCGGTCCTCGTCGCGGCTGATCGCCCGGAGGTAGCGGAAGACGGCCTCACGGTGGGTGAGGTAGAGCGCCTCGAGGACGTTCGCCGCGTCCGACCCCACGGCTGTCCGGTCGACGCCCGACAGGACGGCTTGGCTGCTCATGTCCTGAAGACGCACGGCCCCGGCGATTTCGGACAACGAGCCCCCTCGTGCCCTGCATTTCGCAGGATCGCCCTCCTCTGCGCCAGGTCAAGAGACCTGTGCTTGGATCGCCGCTGACCACTGCTACGGGCCACCCTCGAGTGCGTAGCCGACGTAGGCGTCGGGGCCCGTGTGAAGGAAGATCGCCACGTCGCACGTGGCCATACCGCTCGGGATCGGGTGCGGCTCGAAGAGCGCGAGGAGGGGCACCTCGCCGAGGGACGGTTCGAGGATGACCGGGGCATATCCCGGGGTCATGCCTGCCTCGATCTCGGCCCTTGTGAAGACGCGGGTGTTGTCGGCCGAGCGGATGAACGACCGCCCGCAGAGCGGGATGTGCGTCGGCGACCGAAGGCCGAACCGCTGGGTCCGAACTGGGTCTCGACGAAGACGAAGCCGGCCACCAGGACCACGCAGAGCAGCGTCACGAGCACGACACCTGCGGCGAGGACGTCCTGCTTTCGGAGCCACGGCTTGGTGTCACTGGATCGTTCCATCCCGCTCACACTCCGCCGGAGGCTTCTGGAGGTCAAGGGCCGTCAGGACGCCGCCGTGGGCGGGTAGTCGCCGCGATCGACGCGATCGCGAGGACCAGCACGTATGGAACAGCCACCAGCTACCTCCCGCGCCAGCCTCCGCACCGCCGGTGACCGCGTCAAGGGAAAGGTGGCCCCGCTGCCTCGGCACCCTGGGAGGTCGCGATCCCTCATTCAACGCGCGAGGGCAGACGTCGCCTTCGGTATGACAAGGGCAAGACCGATGGCGAGAACCACGACAAGGGTCGCGACGAGGGCGAGAACAGCGGTCGCCCGACGACGGTGTGACAGGCAGTAGACGTAGATGAGGAGGAGAGGCGGCGTCGAGTAGAGGGAAGCGCGGGCTTCGTAATAGAGACCGAGGGAAGGAGCGGCCAGGGAGGCGACCACGAGCCAGCCCGCGATCAGTATGGCGACGCGCGGACCCGTGATCCACGACCGAGACGCACCTGGCCTGCGCGGTCGCAGCGGCGATGCGGCCATACAGCAGATGGTAGGCTCGGCGCGCGCTGGACGCGCTCAGAAAGTGCCGCTGCGCAGCTCGGTCGTATTGAGGAACCGCAGCCAGCCCTCCACGGTCCCGGCAGCCGTGCCGGTGTCGACGACGCTCGTCGCGAGCTGGTCGGATGTGCAGGGTGCGACGGCCGCCGGGAGCGAGGGCGATGGCGCCGCGAAGCTGATCGGCGCGATCGCGTATGGGAAGCCGTCGCCCAGGGTGGCGACGATCACGCAGGCGTCCGTGCAGGTGACCGTCGGAGTCGCGTTGAGGGGCCGCGTCGGCGCCTGCGGAGAGACCATGAAGATCATCTGCCCGGCGCGCGACTTGTCGGTGACGAGGAACGGCTGGGCGGCCAGCTGGGCACCGCAGCCGAGGTCGCTCGCGTCCCGTGCCGACGCGCACTCCGAGATCCAGACCTTGCCGCCGACGCCGAACCCGCTGACCCGCACGTGCACCGCCTGGCCGTCTCGGAGGCCGCTCGAGGGCGTGACGGCGACGCGCGGCTGATTGGCAGTGAGGGTAGGAGCGAGGGAACCGGGAGCCGACGACGCGGCAGCCGTCGCGGCTGGCAGGGGCCACGCAGCGACCGCGTTCCATGTCATGCCGCCGTCGCTCGTGCGCTCCAGGGTGACCGCATCGGCGCGGCTGTCCCGGACGAGGACGAGCCAGCTCCGATCGTCGAGGAGGGCCGCGCTGATCGGGAAGCGCGCGCCGTCGGGATCGACAAAGGCGGGGCTCGCCCATGTGCGCCTGCCATCGGCGGTGCGCCACAGGCCGCGGTCGGTCCACAACAGGCCGTGCCCGTCGGGCCGCATCGCGATGCCGCCCATCAGGGCACCCCCAGGATGGCGGCGGTCTCTTCTACCGAATAGCCCGCGTAGTGGTGGAGCGCCACCGCGGCGCGCTGGCTGGAAGGGAGCGCGTCGATGCTCTCGCGGACGGCTCGTGCCAGATGGGCGTCGGTGGTTCCGGGGTCATGGGTGCTGGAGGAGGCCTCGATCTCCCGCACTCCGCCGGCGGTGCGGCCCCACCAGGTCCGGCGCCTCCCGTCGGAACGGATCGCCTCGCGTACCACGATCTGGTTGAGCCAGGCTGCGGCGCGCTCGGGGTCGCGCAGCGAGCCCTGGAAGCGCAGGGCCCGCTCGACCGCGGCGAGCACCGCGTCTTGGGCGTCGGCGGGGTCGCGGCAGATCGCGCCGGCCAGGCGCACCAGGCGCCCGTACTCGCGCGCGATCACCGCCTCGAGTCGCAGCTCTGCCGTCGTCGCGTCTCCTCGGAACGTCCGCCGGCGTGCCGGCACCAGTGGCTGGGATGCCATACCGCATGTTGGACCCGCCCATCGTCACAAAGGGGTCAAACGCCCAAAGGCTCGATCTCATTGCGCAGCGGGCATAGGTACCGTCCGGCGCGGACCGCGCTCTTCGAGCAGTGTGTCGCATCCCGGTCATCGAACGCCGGCCCCAAGAGCCCGCGCATGCGAACGGACCGCCGCCAGCAGCCCCGACGAGGTGGGACGGCTCGCGGGCGCTGGGGAGGCGCCATGGGGCACGCACCATGCAGCGCGAGCCGCCAGACGACGAGCGACCGGCGCGCCTTGTCGCCCGTGCCCACCTCGTATCCCGGTGCCGCTCCCGGCACCCGTTACAGCGGGGCAGGCCGGCGCGGTGCGGAGATGCACCAGATATCGCGTGGCGAGCGTCTCCGGCCCTTGACGACGGGTCCCCGGTGCAGAAGCTCCCGCGGCTGGTCCTGCGTCGTGGGGCCTCAGGCACATGGGAGAACACGAAAGATGCAGAACCAGTTTCCCGGCACGTGCGTGCGCTGCGGGCGCGCGGTGCCATCCGGCGCGGGAATCGCGGAGCGCGGGGCGGATGGGCGCTGGCAGGTCCGTCATCCTTCTCGCGGCGATCGGTCGTGCGAGCACGCGGAGCTGGCCACGAGTGTCCCGGTCCCGGAGTGGCGGCCGGCGATGGAGGGGGGCGATGCACCCGCTGCGGCGTCTGCGAGGAGGAGGCGGCGGCTCTCGAATACAGCCGCACACAGCGCGTCGCGCGACACATCGAACCCCGGGGCGAGGGACGGACGTGCGAAGCGGCCGTTGCCGAGAAGCGCGCTCGGGCCGCGGCGCTGCAGGCGACTCACGATGTCGAGCGCGCTGTGCGCGCGCGGCCGGCGTCGGATGAGCGCCGCAACCTCCGGGCCGACGACTGCTCGCGCTGCGGCGGCCGCGTCGCACCGGGCGAGGGTCGACTCTGGCGGGATGACGCCGACGACGAAGACGGCGATCACGACTTCTGCTTCTGGGCCGCGAAGCCCATTCTGGCCGACACCCGCTACGCGGGCCACACGCGCGGCCTGTACGCGGTGGCCCACCTCGACACGAGCGTCTGCGGCCGCTACGAGGCGGCGTTCGAGGCACGCGTGACGGCTGGCCGCAAACGTGCTGCCGCGGTCGACGCCGCTCGAGCTCGACTCGACCTCGCTCTTCGCCCGAGCGAAGACGTGCCGCCTGCGGCGCCGGACTCGGAGCGAGTTCAGGTATCCGCGCCCGGGCTCCAAATCACTGGTTACGATGTGTACATCCTGATCGAGCCGCCGACGGCCTCTCCGCGGCGGGTCCTCGAGATCACCTACCAGGGCGCCGACGGCGACGCCTGGGGCCACTACAACTACGGGTGGAACACCCGTGCACGGGTGGCCGCGTACTCGGAGGAGCTGGTCGCCGACGCCAGGTTGCAGGCCTACAGCGGGCCGGACGTCGATCCGCTGGCCGGCTGGGTGGAGCCCGGGTAGAGGTGAGCCGGGCCGGGCACCGCTAGCTTCCTGGGCTGGCGGCGGGATGGTCCATCAAGTCGATGCGATAGATCGTCCGAAACTCCGCCTGCTCGGACGCCGAGGGCAGGCGCGGGTCCGCCCCCCGTTCGAGGATGGCTAGCCGGAGCACGGCAGCGTCCTTCTGCCAGGCATACGCCGCGGTCTCGATCGTCGACCGCTGGGCATCAAAGGAGGTTGGCAGCCAGCCGCGTTCTGCCAGCTGCCGTTGGTAGAACGCGACGACGTCGGCCTCGGATGCCTCGGCGCCGAAGGTGTGACCCGAGATGGCAGGGACGGGACCTTCGATGGTCTGCGTCGCCTCCACGGACACGGTGCGGAGGATCGAGGCGCCGGGGTAGGCGAGGGTGTTCTCGGGCATCGACTGCAGCGCCGCCAGCCGACTGCCGCTCGGCCCACCGCACGCCGCCAGAGCGACGGCTATGACGACGGCGACGGGCACGAAGCGGGCCACTCTCATTGAGCGATTGAACCACGCGCGCCGCTGTAGGCGAGATCGGCTTCGCAGGCCACGGCGCTTGGCCACCTCGCCCGGCTTGCCCCCCTGCCCGACCATTGCCATGGTCACGCTGGCGCGGGCGACGCTCACCCAGTCGGGGTTCTCCACCACGGAGGCAGCGACGTCGACCTGGCCGCCGTCAGGCGCGTCACACGGCGCGCGTCACCTATCGCCGCCCGCGGCGGGCGGAGGGCCGGACGGGCCCCGCACACCCTTCCGCCGCTCCCGTCGCCGCGCCATCAGCGCGGCCAGCTGGCGCCCGAACCCCTGGCCGGAGGGCTCGTAGAGTGCGCTTGCCGGCCAACTTGTCAGGCAGATACTGCTGGTCGACATCGGCGCCGGGGTAGTCGTGCGGCGTCACGGCGACATCAGGGGGACGCCGCCGTCGAGGTGAGCCAGAGCGGGGTCGAGTCGGTCCCGTTCGAGAGCGGGAACCAGGCGCGCAGCGCGCCGTCCGGCGTGACCGCGCCAGGCGGCAGGACGTCGAACGGTCCACCGGCGCTCGCGGGTGGCACGATCGCCACGCGGTGGTCGGCGGTCCGGAGCCGGGTCCCCGGCACGAGCGGCGCCCCGAGCGTGTGCGTGGCCGGATCCCAGAGTCGGACCGTGCGCGCGTCGGGGTCGGCCAGGATCAGCCGATCATCCGAGGTCCACGCCTCATCGAGGTTGGCAGAGGGCAACGGGATGGCCTCGTCGCGCCCGAGATCGAAGACGAAGGAGCCGGTCGCGATGAGTGATCCCGTCGGGTCGAAGAGCACGGACGTCCGCGGGTCGAAGGTCGGCCGCGGGAACGAGACGACCGGCTGGAGTGAGGAGGCGTCGAGCACCTCGAGCCAGGCCGGCGGCACCGATCCGGTGGCGGCCAGCACGACGCCGGAACCATCGACCCGGGCAGACGGAGTCTCGCGGAGGACCGCCAGGCGGGTCCCGTCCGGTGACCAGGCCGCCGGCTCGCCCGGCAGCGCGGCCGAGAGCCCGCGGGGGCTCCACACCGCGAACGATCCAGGCTCGCTCGTCGAGCCGGGGATCGTCAGCCCGATCGCCACGGCGCCCAGCGAGCTCGCCAGGAGCCCGGTGGCGGCCCCGACGATCCGCGTCGAGCTGCGCGCATCGGCCGACCAGCGCCACGCGGTCGCTCCCGGCGCGCCGCCCGGGTCGCGTTCCAGCGTCACGAGGCGGTGGTCGTCGATCCACGCCGCCGCATAGCCGGGGATCGCGCCCACCGGATGGCCGCCGCGGTCGAAGAGGTGGATCTGTCCCTCGCCGAACTGCTGCGAGAGCGCGGCCGCGGCGAGCCTTGTCCCGTCGGGCGACCAGGCCAGGGTGCCCCACGTCCAGGACCAGTCGATGAGACCATCGGGCGCCGGGGACGGCGGCGCGGTGTTGCCGGGATCGACGCCTTGGATCGGCCAGTGGGGCGCCGGGACGACGCCGGGGTCGACCGCGAAACGCTGGTCCGGGTCGTTGGCGAGCGGCGGCGGCGCGGTCGGCGATGCCGAGGCGGTCAGGCTGGCCTGCGACGTGGCCACCGGGGTGGCGGCGCCGTGGGTCGTTGACGGTGCCGCGCTGCCCACGCAGGCCGCGACCAGCACCGCCGTGACGACGAGCGGGATGGCGCGCGACCACCAGCGCACTGGCATCACCTCGTCGGCGAGATGAACGAGAACACCAGGATGAGCTCCGAGGGCGCCTCGGGGTGATCGCAGCGCGGCACGACGTCGCCGCCGAGCGGGCCAGCGGGGGTGGTGGTGACCGTACCGCCGCCGGGCAGGGCGACCCGGACGCGCAGCGATCCGACCAGCGCGCCGCACCAGTTCTGCCAGTTGATCCCGAGCCCGGCCGAGTCGGCCACGCCGGGCGACAGCGTGACCGGCGGTCCGGGCGTCTCCTCCGGCGTGCCGATGACGAGCGGGAGGGCACTCCCGTCGGCCCCGAGGAGCTCGATCGACGCCGGGCTGCCCGAGAGCGTGCAGGGCGCGTCGCCCACGTCCGTGAACGCGACGTCCGCGCCCACCGTGCCCGTGCCGCCGGCGCCCAGTTCGGCGCGGGC
>JAJYGO010000117.1 GCA_021785115.1 Chloroflexota bacterium
CACCGCCGTGTCTGATCCGGTCGGGCTGCGGTGCGTTCGGTGCGGGTCGACCTACGACTTGGGCGCGCTCCTCTTCGGATGTCCTGCCGGCGTGGACACGGTGCCGGCGAACCTGGAGGTCGTGTGGGCCTTGCCCCTGCCGGGGGACTTGCGCGCGCGGTGGGAGGCGCGGGGTCCCGGCCTGTGGCGCTATGCGGAGGCGCTGCCGGTCCCGGCGGACGCGGCGATCAGCCTGGGTGAAGGCGGGACGCCGCTCGTCGAATGCCGGCGGGCCGGCGAGGCCATCGGGCTGCCGGGCCTGCTCGCGAAGGCTGAGTCGGCCAACCCGACGTGGTCGTTCAAGGATCGCCTGGCGAGCGTCGCGGTCTCTTGGGCCCGCGCGCGCGGGTATCCGGGGATCGCGCTCTCCTCCTCGGGCAACGCCGGCGCCGCAGCCGCCGCGTATGCCGCGCGGGCCGGCCTGCCATGCCTCGTCCTGACCACGCGGAGCTTCCCGGCAGGCATGCAGCGGTTCATGCGCAGCTTCGGCGCGTTGGTGGTCGCTGCGCCGACGGGTCCCGATCGATGGACGCTCAATCGGGCGGCCGCCCGCGAGTGGGGCTTCCTACCCGTCTCCAACGTGACCGATCCTCCGGTGGGGAGCCACCCGGTGGCGGTCGAGGGCTGCAAGACGATCGCCTTCGAGATCGCGCAGGAACTGGGCTGGCGGGCTCCCGACGCGGTCGTCGTCCCTGTGGCGTACGGCGACGGCCTGTCCGGCATCCACCGCGGCTTCCAGGAGCTGATGGCCGCCGGGGCGATCGATCGGTTGCCCAGGCTCGTCGCCGTGGAGGCGTATCCCTCCCTGTCGGGGGCGCTGGCGGCCCAGGCGCCGGGCCCGGTCGCGACGCGCGGCTCCGGTTCCCAGGCGCACTCGGCCGCGGCGCCGACGGGGACGTTCCAGGCGCTGCGCGCGCTGCGCGAGTCCGGCGGCACGGCGATCGCGGTGAGCGACCCCGAGATCGCCGCGGCGCACCGACTGCTGCGCGAGCGCGAGGGCCTCTTCGTCGAGTTCAGCTCGGCCATGCCATTGGCAGGCCTGCCACGGCTCGTCGAGACCGGGGAGGTCGCCCCCGACGAGCGCGTCGTCCTGCTGGTCACCTCGAGCGGCCTGAAGGACGCCGAGGTGACCGACCCGGGCGGGGAGCTGCCGCTGGCCGAGCCCACGCTGTCGTCACTCGCAGCCGTGCTTCGAGACCGGTATGGATTCCGTGCCTGAGCTTGGCCTGCTCGTCTTCCCCCAGCGCCCGATCGGCGAACTCGTCGCGACGGCACGCCGGGCCGAGGAACTCGGCTACTCCGAGATCTGGGTGGCCGACGAGAAGTTCTATCGCGACCCCTTCGTCACGCTCACCGCGATCGGCCAGGCGACGGCGCAGGTCCGCCTGGGCACCGGCGTGACAGAACCGTATGCGCGCCACCCGGCCCTCATCGCGATGGCGCTTGCCACGCTCGAGGAACTCTGCCCGGGACGCGTCGTCGTGGGGCTCGGCGCTGGCGGGCCCGGGTTCGAGCCGATGGGCGTGGTGCGCCGCCGGCCCGCGCGAGCCCTGGCCGAGGCGGTGGCGATCCTGCGCGGGCTCCTGGCCGGCCAGTCGGTGCGGGTTGCCGGCGAGGTCGTCTCGTTCGACGGTCCGGGGCTCAACTTCAGGCCTCGTCCGCTGCCGATCTATCTTGCCGCCCGGGGCAGGCGGGTGCTGGAGACCGCCGGTGCCGTGGCCGACGGCGTGATCCTGGCCCCCTTCGCCTCCCCTGAGGCGATCGCCTATGCCACTGAGGTCGTCCGGCGCGGCGCCCGCAACGCGGGACGTGACACGCCCCGCGTGATCGCGCGGGTGGACGTGGCGATCGAGGATGACCCGGCCAGCGCACGACGCGCGGCGCGCTACTACGTCGCGCTTCCACTGTGGGTGAGCTTCCCGGACTGGGGCTATGCCGAGGCGCTGGGCATCGAGATCCAGGCGCCCCTGCGCGACCTCCTGTCGCGGCGCGACTACCGGGACATCGCCACCGCGGCGGCCATGGTGCCCGAGGCGGCGGTCGACCACTTCGCCATCGCCGGCACTGAGGACGAGGTGGCGGCCCGGCTGGCCGGGCTGCTGCCGCTGGTCGATGGACTGATCGCTCACCCGGTGGCGCCTCCGGAAGGTGATGTCGATGCCACCACCGAACGCATCGCGCGCGTCTGGCAACGGGTGATCGCCAGTGCACCCCCTGCGCAGAGCGCCCTGGGTGAACCTGGGAAGAGGAGCGTGGCATCGCGATGAAGTTCGGGCTCGGGCTCCCCACCTGCACCGCCGGGATGATGTACCCGGTGCCCTTCGCCTCGACGGACGACGTCGTCCGGATCGCGGTCGAAGCCGAGCAGCTCGGGTTCTACGAGGTGACCGGCAACGACCACTACTCGACCCAGCGCTACGTGCGCGGTGCCTTCGCGACCCCGCCCGACTTCTACGAGCCGTTGATCACCTTCGCGTACTGTGCGGCGCGGACGTCCGTGCTGCGGCTGATGACCGGGGTCGTGGTGCTCCCGATCCGCGACCCGGTACCGCTGGCGAAGCAGGTCGCAACACTCGACCGGTTCTCGGGCGGCCGCGTGATCCTCGGCGTCGGCGTGGGCGCCTATCGAGAGGAATTCGAGGCGGTCCGTCCCGACCTGGCGGGTGCCACGCGTGCCGAGCTGGTGGAGGAGGGGATCCGGGCGCTGCGGATGCTGTTCGAGGAACGGCGGGCGACATTCGAGGGACCGCACCACCAGTTCCGCGACGTCGAGATGTTCCCCAAGCCCGCGCAGGCGCCGCTGCCGATCTACTCCTCCGGCAACGCCGAGGGCTCCATCCGGCGGGCCGCGCGATACGGGCAGGGCTGGCTGCCGGCGATCGTGGATGCCAGGCGGATCCGACAGGGAAGGGCCCTGCTCGACCGGTACGCCCGCGAGGCAGGTCGCGACCCGGCCACCATCTCCACGGCGCTGCAGCTCGTGGTGTGCCTGGCCGACACGCCGGCGGCGGCGCGCGAGGCGTTCGAGCGCTCGCAGCTCTTCCACCATCTGGTCTCTCTGCAGCAGTCCACGCTGCAGGGCACGGACGTGGACAGCTACGTGGCGATCAACCTCGTGGGCACACCGGACGAGGTCGGGCGGAGGGTCGAGGAATTCGCCGCGGCCGGCGTCGACCACCTGTGCGGTCTGTACTTCGTCGGCAACACCGTGGACGAGCTGCTCGCCCAGGCGCGCCGTTTCGCTCGTGAGGTAATGCCCGTGTTTCCAGAGCGAGAGGTGACCGCGTGACCAGCGTCCTCAACGCCCCTCGGGCTGTGCGGCTGCTCGAAGCCGCCGGTGTCGATGTGCTCGTCGCGACGAGCTTCCACAACGTCTTCTACCTGACGGGGTACGTCGGCTTCAGCCAGCGCGTGCTGCCGGCCACGCAGGTGTACGCAGTGGCGCGCGCGGACGCGCTCGACCGACCGGTGCTCGTTGCGCCACTCGGCGACCTCGACATGCTGGCGCAGCTGCCGGCCCGGCTCGGGGCGGTGCACCCGTATGGCCGCTTCTTCGTGGAGCCCGGACGTGACGGGGCCGTGCTGACCGACGAGCTCGCCCGCTACGAGGCGCTCGCCTTGCAGGACCCGGGCGGCACCGCAGCGGGGGCGCTCCTGGAGGAGCTGGCGCGGCTGCCGCCGGCCGCGCGGATCGCGCTCGACGAGAGCGGCCTCGCGCCGCAAGTCCGTGACACCGTCCTGGCGCAGCTTGGCGAACGGGTGGTGCCGGGGGCGGACCTGCTTGCCCGCATCCGGATGGTCAAGACGCCGGAGGAGGTCGACCGGTTGGAACGCTCGGCGCTTGTCATGGAGGCCTCGATTCAGGCTGCGCTCGCCGCGGCACGCGCGGGCATGAGCGAAGCCGAGATGGCCGGCGTTTTCGACGCCCGCACGATCGCACAGGGGGCCATGCCGCACTTCACGGTGATCGCCTTCGGCGAGCGTGCGGCCTTCCCGAATGCGGTCCCGAGCGCCGCGCGGCGGCTCCGGCCCGGCGACCTGATCCGCTTCGACGTCGGGTGCATCGTCGATCTGTACCGCTCGGACATCTCGCGCACGGCGGTCTTCGGTGAGCCCTCGGCCGACGTGCGCCAGGCATATGAGGCGATCCTTGCGGGCGAGGAGCGCGCGCTCGAGGCGATGCGTCCGGGGGTGCCGGCGCGGGAGATCTTCGAGGCGGCCATGCGCGGCGTGCAGTCGGCCGGCCTGCCCGGGTACCGGCGTCACCACGTGGGGCACGGCATCGGCCTCGAGACGTACGACCTCCCGATGCTCAACCCCTCGACGGAGACGCCGCTCGAGCAGGGCATGGTGTTCGAAGTTGAGACCCCGTACTACGAGATCGGGTTCGGGGGCGTGCAGGTGGAGGACACGGTCGTCGTGACCGACGAGGGCCGCCGTCTCCTCACCCGCAGCGCGCGCGACCTGGCGGTGATAGGGGCATGAGCCAGCGGATCGGGCCGCGGCAGGCGCGGTCCCGGATGGTCACGCAAACAGCGAAAGGGAGGAGTGGGAAGTGAGCAGTCCGCGTCTCGACAGCAGCACCGCATCGTCGGGTACGTTCGCCGAGCAGGTCGACGACTACTCGCTTCGGCGTGTCCCGGAATCCGCGCTGCACCGCACGAGCGACATCGCGCTCGTGCGGATGGGCTTCACCGTGTCCGCGTCCGACCTCCTGTTCGGGTACACGATCGGCCTCTACTTCGGCTTCTCCCAGGCCATCCTGATCGCCCTGGCGTACTCGGCGGCCATCGCGGTCGTCTCGATCCTCATGGGCTACATCGGCCTGCGCGAGCGGACCTCGTTCGCGCTCTCGTCGCGTTTCGCCTTCGGTCGCGAGGGAAGCCGACTGCCGTCGCTCGTCCTGGCGGCCATCATCACGGGTTTCTACGGCTACGTGCTGGGGATCACCGTCGACGTGTTCCCCGGCCTCACCCCGGCGACCATGGCGGTCTACAGCGTGGTACTCGGCGCGCTCTTCCTGGTGATCTCGGGCCTCGGTTTCGCGCGCGGGCTGCGCTGGGTCGGGCGCGTCGGCGTGCCCCTCATGATCCTGCTCGTGGTGGTCGCGGACATCGCGGCCATCAACCACGCCGGTGGAATCGGCGCAATCGTGCATGCCACGCCGAAGCTCGAGGGCAAGCTCGCCGTCCCGGCCATCATCGGGCTGGGAATCGCCAAGTGGCTGGGCGGCGCGACCGTCACCCCGGACCTCATGCGCTTCGGCAAGAACACGTGGGCCGTGGTGGGGACGACCGTCGCGGAGTTCCTCGTGGGCAACTTCGGGTTCAACCTGCTCGGCCTGATCCTCGGACTCTCGCTCGGTGCCTCGGACCTGGGCAAGGCGTTCGGCCTGCTGGGTATCACCGCGCTGGGCACGATCGCTGTGCTCCTCCAGAGCATCACGGTCGAGATGAACGAGCTCTACGCGGCCAGCCTCGCAGTGAGCAACTCACTCGGCATCGGCCGCCTGACGACCAACGTCGTGGTGGGCGTGATCGGCATCGTCATCGGCTACTACGGGTTGAGCCATGGGATCATCGCCAGCTTCCTGACCTACATCGGAGACATCAGCTACGCGCTCCCGGCGATCCCCGCGATCATCATCGCCGATTACTTCATCGTCGAGCGGATGCACTACCCGGCCAGCCTGGATGACCTGCCGGCCGTCAACTGGCGGGCGATCGCCGCGTTCGTCGTGACGGTCGCCCTGAGCGTGTATCTCGGCATCTACGCCAAGGACACGTTCTGGCACTCCACGCCGATCCTGGGATTCATCGTGTACCTGGTCTTCTCGGTGCCGCAGACCGTGCGCAGCTGGCGCCCGCAGCCCGCCGTGGCCGGGTAGCCGGGACCTGCCCGGCCGTCGACCGCCGTGATGCCGCGCCCGCTCACCGCACAGATGGCACGTCGCGGCACCGCGCCCGGTCACGCCCCCGCTGCGGGCTCCGGTGCGCGGAGGGCGGCGATCACGTCGTCGGGCTCGCCGCGCCTGGTGTAGTCGGCATCGGCGAAGCGCCACGCCACGCTGCCGTCGGTCGCGATCACGTAGGTGGCCGGGATCGGCAACTCGAAGCTGTCGTCGCCGTTGGCGGCAGGCAGGTCGAAGCCGGCGTAGACCTTGCGCAGGGCCTCGGGCAGCCTGAACACCAGCCCGAACGAGCGTGCCACGACGTTGCCGGCGTCGGAGAGGACCGGGAACGCCAGCTCCAGCTTCTCGGCGGTGGACAGCGAGTTGTCCGGCGTCTGCGGGGAGATGGCCACCAGCGTGGCCGCGGCGCGCGTGATCTCGGGCAGCCTGGCCTGCAGCGCCCGCAGTTCGATCGAGCAGTAGGGGCACCAGCCACCCCGGTAGAACGCGAGCACGACCGGGCCCCCGGCGAGCAGCGACGAGAGCGACACCGGGTTGCCGGTCGCGTCCGGCAGCTCGAACTCCGGCGCCCGATCCCCGACCCCCAGGCTCCGCTCGGCCAGTCCCGAGGCGGCGAGCTCCGCGGTCGCGGAATCCATGATCGCCAGGGTCTCGGCCGCGATCCTTCCGCGGGCCGCGTCTCTCCGCTCCCTGAGTGCGGTGGCCAGATCCGTTGCCATCTCGGTCTCCTTCGTGGTGAGCGCCGGCCGTCGCCGGGCGCGTGCAGTACGTGATTTCAGGTAGACAGACCTGTCTGTCTGGGCCATACTATAGCCGATGGACGAGCGAATGTCCCGCGCAACACCGGCCCCAGGCACGGCACCGGCCCCCGGCACGGGACCGGCCCCCGGCACGGGACCGGCCCCCGGCACGGCACCGAGCCCCGGCCAGCGACTGCTCGAGGTCGCGAGCCGGCTCTTCTACGCGGAGGGGATCCACGCGGTGGGCGTGGACCGGGTGATCGCCGAGGCGGGCGTCGCGAAGGCGACCCTGTACGCGCACTTCGCGACCAAGGCGGATCTCGTCGCGGCCTACCTCGAGCGCCGCAGCCTGGCGTGGGTCGCCGAGGTGGAGGAGCGGTCGGCCGGGCGCGAGCCTGGGACCCGGTCCGCGGTGCTGGCCCCGTTCGAGACGCTCCACGAGCGGGCCCGGGCGCCCGGGTTCCGGGGCTGCCCCTTCATCAACGCCGCCGCCGAGTACCCGGACCCGGGACCAGTCGCCGAGCAGGTCGCTGCCCATCGCGGACGCCTTCGGGCGACCTTCGCCGGCCTCGCGGGCCAGGAGGGTTCCGATCCCGGGCTGCTCGATGCCCTGGTCGCGCTCTACGACGGCGCGCTCTCCGCGGCCCACCTGGACCGCGACCCGGAGGTGGTGACGCACGCCGCCTCCGTAGCGGCCGGCCTGGTCGGCAACGGCACGCGCTGACCATCGCCGCGAGATCGGAAGACCCCCGGCGGGCGGTGCATGCGAGCCGGGGGTCTGCTCTCTCCTGCGCGGAACCCCGGGTCCCGCCGGGTCCAGGTCCGGGCCGCCGGTCCTCGCCGGGGCCTGGCACGGCTACGCGCGGCGGCGGTAGCGCAGCAGGGCGAGGGGGGCGAAGACGACGATGATCCCCGCGATCCAGGCGGCGGCCGCGATGACCGTGTGCGGGTCGGGGTTCCCCTCGACCAGGCCACGTGCGGCGTTCACCACCACCGTGACCGGGTTGGCCTGGGCGATGGGGCGCAGCCAGGAGGGCATCGTCTGCACCGGCACGAAGGCCGAGCTGGCGAAGGTGAGGGGGAAGATCGGGATGAAGATGGCGCCCTGGGCCGCCTGCGCCGACTTCGCCCGCAGCCCGATGTTCGCGCTGAGCCAGGCGATCGCGTAGGCGAAGCCGATGACGAGCCCGATGGCGAGCACGGCATCGACCGGGCTGCCGTGGAAGCGGAAGCCGATGAGGTACCCGACCACGGTCATCACGAGGACCGTGTACAGGTTGCGGAGGGTGTCGCTGAAGGTCCGGCCGACCAGCACCGCCGACCCCGCCATCGGCAGGGAGCGGAAGCGGTCGATGAGCCCCTTCTGGAGGTCCTCCGCCAGGCCGATCGCGGTGCCGGTGGCGCCGAACACGACGGTCTGGACGAAGATCCCGGGCATCAGGTAGTCGACGTAGTTCCCGCCGGGCACCTGGATCGCCCCGCCGAAGACGAAGGCGAAGAGCAGCACGAACATGATCGGCGTGATCGTGTCGATCACCGCCAGCTGCGGGTTGCGGACGACCTGCATCAGGTTCCGCCAGGTGATCGTGATGGCGTCGGTGAGCACCCAGCCGGCGCGTCGCGCGCGCGGGGCTGCCGGGGCGAGGGGACGGGCGATGGCGGTCATGCGGCGATCCTCCGGTCCGGGCGCCCGAAGCGGCGCCGGCGCGGTGCTGGGCTGGACGTGGTGCCGTCCGGGTCTGCCTCGGCACGACGCCCGGTGAGGGTCAGGAAGACGTCGTCGAGGCTGGGGCGGTGGAGCGAGAGCTCGGCCACCTCCAGGCCGGCGCCGTCGATCCGGCGCACGACCTCGGCGAGGGTGCCCGCACCGTGGTGCACCGGCACGCTGATGCGGCCGTGCTCGCGGTCCAGGCGCGGCTCGACGGCCGCCAGCGGGCGGAGCAACTCCGCCGCCTCGGGGCCCCGGGCGGTGTCCGCGATGCGGATCTCCACCACGTCCTCGCCGAGGCGATCCTTCAGTTCGTCGGAGGTCCCCTCCGCGATGACCTGGCCGCCGTCGATGACGGCGATCCGGTCGGCCAGCCGGTCGGCCTCCTCCAGGTACTGGGTGGTGAGCAGGATCGTGGTGCCATCGGCGACCAGGCGCTCGATGACCTCCCACAGCCCCACGCGGCTGCGCGGGTCGAGGCCGGTGGTCGGCTCGTCCAGGAAGAGGACGGCCGGGCGCCCACCAGGGAAGCCGCCAGGTCCAGGCGCCGGCGCAT
>JAJYGO010000312.1 GCA_021785115.1 Chloroflexota bacterium
GTCTCGAGGAGGCGGCGCAGGGTGCCGTCGCCGAGGGATCCCACTGGCGCAAACGGGTCGACCCGCTCGACGAAGCAGATCTCGCTCCGGTACACGTTCCCGATCCCGGCCTGGGCCAGCTGGTCGAGCAGCGCGTCCCCCACCGCCACGGCCGCGCGGTGCGGTGCCCGCAGTCGCCGCAGTGCCTCCTCCAGGTTGGGTGCGGGGTCCAGGAGGTCGGGCCCGAGCCGCGACAGGACCGGGTGGATCGCGAGCGCCCGGGTCTCCACCAGCTCCACGGTCGGAGCCGCGAAGCAGACCGCCACCGCCCCCGGCGCCTCGAGCACCGCGACGGCGTCGCGCGGGCTCCGGCGCCACGGTTCCCCTTCGCGGTACCGGTGCCACGACCCGTGCATGCCCAGGTGCGTGTGCAGCGTCAGCCCGCCGCTCGTCTCGATCAGGAGGTGCTTGCCGCGTGCCTCGACTCGCTCGACGGTCCGGCCGACCAGCAGCCCGAGACGAGGCCCGCCCGGGCGGCCGCGCGCAGCCCGCACTTCCCGTCCCGCCAGCACGGCCCGGAGTACCTCCGCCGTCCGGCGGAGCGTGTCGCCCTCCGGCATCGGCGTCCCGTCAGCCCGCGCCGGCCGGCGCGGCGGCGATCTGCCAGCCCCGATAGGTTCGCCGGAACCCGGCGGCCGCGAGCGCCGCGCCGTACGGAGACGATGCGGAATCCTCGCCGTCGATGCGGTGCAGCTGCAGCGCGCGGAGCCGCCCGTCGGATACCAGGCCTGCGAGGCCACGCAGCGCGGCCTCGGCCGCGCCTGGCCGCTCGAACGCCGGCAGGGTGCGCAGGGAGCGCGCGCCGCGCTCCAGGAACGCCGCCGGCTCGCCGTCCACCAGCACGACGTGGGCACCCGCCACCCGGGCCACGGCGCGGTGGCCCTCGCCGGGGCGCTGCGGCCACGGCAGGACGGACCCGTACGGCTGGGCGGGATCGACGGCCGCGAGCACCAGTACAGCGGCCTCGTCGGGGTCCGCGCCGGGTGGCCGACGGGCGGCCCGGAGTCGCTCGACCGCCCCCGGCAGGGCGAACTGCGCGCCGCCGAGCCGCTCGACGAAGTACCCGCGACGCACCCGACCCCGCTCCTCCAGTTCGCGCAGGATGGGGTACACCGCCGCGAACCCACCGGGCACGGCCTCGGCCAGCACGCCGTCGCGCGTGACGACACCCTGTCGCTCCAGCAGAACGAGCGCCCGCGCATGGAGGCGCGCCGTGGTCGAGATCGTGCCACCGGTGGGGTCCGGCGGCGCATGGCCCTCGCGGACCAGCGACCAGCGCCCGGCCGCCTCCGGTGGCACGAGCCGGACGCCCCGGCGCGGCCCGCCTCCCCCGGCCGGACGGCGCCAGCGGAGCGCTCGCAGCGGCGCGAACGTGTCGTTGGTGAGCACGCCGGCCCAGGCGAGATCCCAGAGTGCGTCCAGCGTGACCCGCTCCGAGGGCACGGGCTCGCCCCGCGCGCGGGCGGCGTCATGCGCGGCGACCAGCAGGTCGCGGTAGAACGACGCGCCGTGCGCCTCCAGATGGACCACCAGCGCGTCGCGCAGCCATGCCGGCCCCAGCGTGGCGGCGTCCCCGGTCGTCGCGTCCGGGCCACCGGCGGCGATCGGGTCCAGCAGCAGCGCCAGCCGCTCCGGCCGGTACAGGGCGATCCGTCCGTCGTCCGGACCGAGGCGTCCGTGCCCGACCCACGCGACCTCGCCGGCCGCTCCCAGCTCGTCGAGCAGCCTCGGCGCGTACCCGGGCACGCGGGACGCGAGGACCTCCCGCTCCAGGACGCTGGCCGGGAGCGCCAGCCCCTCGAGCTGGGCCACCACCTCGACGAGCCGATCGATGCCGCCGGTGCCGCCCCCGCCGATTCCGTGCCAGGCCGGCAGGAACCGCGCGAGGGCGGCCGCCTCCACCGGTTCGATCTCGCGGCGCAGGCGCGCCAGCGAGCGCCGGCGCAGCGCCCGCAGCACCTCGGCGTCGCACCACTCGCGTTCCCAGCCACCGGGCCGGAACTCGCCGCGCAGGATGGCGCCACGCTCCAGCAACCCCTCGAGCGTCCGCTCCACCGCGAGTGCGGGAATCGCCCAGCGCTCGGCGGGCTGGACGGGGGTGAACGGGCCGTGCGAGCGCGCCCATCGGCGGAGCAGGGCCTCGAGCGCCCCGGGTCCCCCCACCAGGCAGGCGGCGGGGATGCCCGGCGGGAGCGCCACGCCGAGAGCATCACGGTAGCGCCCGGCGTCCTCGACGGCGATCCAGCGCGCTTCGCCGCCGACCCGGACCTGCACCGCCCGGTGCTCGGCCTCCAGGACCCCCAGCCACGCGGCCGCGCTCGCGGGACGCTCCACGGCATCCCTGTCCGCGATCCTGGCCGCCACCTCGGGGACGGCCAGGTCGCCGAGCCGGCGGAGCAGGTCGTGCACCTGGTCGGGCGAGATCGGCCGCCGCTCACCTGCGAGCGCCTGCAGCTCGAGCTCCAGCTCGGCGAGCGCGTCGCGGTCGAGCAGCTCACGCAGCTCCTCGGCGCCCAGCAGGTCGCGCAGGAGGTCCCGGTCGAGCGCCAGCGCCTGGGCCCGCCGGTCGACCAGCGGCGCGTCACCCTCGTACATGTACGCGGCCACGTAGTCGAAGAGCAGCGAGCTCGCGAAGGGCGATGCACGGGACGTCTCGACATGCCGCACCTCGATGCCGCGCCGCTCGACGTCGGCGAGGATCCCGCGCAGCGCAGGAAGGTCGAAGACGTCGCGGAGGCACTCGCGGAACGTCTCGAGGATGATCGGGAACGACCCGTGCTTCGAGGCGACCTCCAGCAGCTGGGCAGCGCGCTGGCGCATCTGCCAGAGCGGCCGCCGGCGCCCTGCCCGAACCCGGGGCAGCAACAGCGCGCGGGCTGCGTTCTCACGGAAGTGCGATGCGAAGAGCGCCGAGGACCCGAGTGCGCCCACCACGGCCTCTTCGATCTGGTCGGGGGACCCGAAGATCGCACCGTGGAGCCCGGCCGGACCGGCGTCTCCGGGCCAGTCGTCGGGCTCCCGCCCCACCGCGGGACCCTCGGTCGCCGGGATCCGCAGCACGATCCCGTCGTCCGACCAGAGCGCCCGCACATCGACGCCGAGGGCATGGCGCAGGCGCGCCTCGATCGCCAGCGCCCACGGCGCATGAACCCGCCCCCCGAACGGCGTCAGGACGCAGACGCGCCAGTCCCCGAGCTCATCGCGGAACCGCTCGACCACGACCGTGCGGTCGGTCGGCACCGCCGAGGCGTCGGCCTGGTCATCCAGGTAGGCGAGCAGGTTCTCGCCCGCCATCCGGTCCAGATCGTGTTCGGCGACCAGCCGGTCCAGCGCGCGCGCCCGTCCCCGTGGGCCCCGCGCCTCCTGGCGCAGACGCCGGGTGAACGCGCCCAGCTCGCGACCCAGCTCGACCGGCCGCCCCGGGCCGTCCCCCTTCCAGAACGGGACCTTCCCCGGCTGCCCCGGGGCGGGTGCCACCAGCACGCGGTCGTGGGTGATCTGCGTGACCCGCCAGGCGCTGGCGCCCAGGAGGATCACTTCGCCAGCCCGCGTCTCGTAGACCATCTCCTCGTCCAGCTCACCGACCCGGCGGCCGGAACGGGCCCTGCCGCCGTCCCGGGCCGTCGAGCGCTCCACGCGCGCCGCCTCGCGACCGTGCAGCGTGCCGCCGTCCACGAAGGGTGCCCCGTCGTCGAGGTAGACCCCATACAGGCCTCGATCGGGGATCGTGCCGCCCGACAGCACCGCCACCGTCCGGCTCTCGGCACGACCCCGCACCGTGCCCGCCACGCGGTCCCAGGCGATGCGGGGCCGCAGCTCCGCGAACTCGTCCGACGGATACTGCCCGGCCAGCATGCCCAGCACGCTCTCGAAGCTGGGACGCCCCAGCGTCGCGAAGTTCTCGGCACGACGCACGAGCGCGTACAGGTCGTCCACGGCCCACGTCCCGTCGACCGCCGCGGCGACGACCTGCTGGGCCAGCACGTCGAGCGGGTTGCGCGGCACGACGGTCGACTCGATCGCTCCCTCGTGCATGGCCCGGGTCACGACGGCACACTCGAGGAGATCGCCACGGTACTTGGGGAAGATCACGCCGCGCGACGGCTCGTCGATCCGGTGTCCAGCCCGACCGATCCGCTGGAGCCCCCGCGCGACCGACCCGGGCGACTCGACCTGGATCACGAGGTCGACCGACCCCATGTCGATCCCGAGCTCGAGGGAGCTGGTGGCGACGATGCCGGCAAGCCGGCCTTCCTTCAGGGCCTCCTCGACGAGCACCCGCTGTTCTCGCGCCAGCGAGCCGTGATGCGCCAGCACGAGTTCCTCGCCGGCCAGCTCGTTGACGCGCTGCGCCAGGCGCTCGGCCAGCCCGCGGCTGTTGACGAAGACGATGGTGCTGCGGTGCCGCCGGATCAGCTCCACGATGCGCGGGTGGATGGCGGGCCAGATACTGAAGCGCTCGGGCGGTCCCGCGGCCGGGCCACCTGCCGCCTCCGAGAGCGGAATGGCCTCCCCGAGCCGCGACATGTCCTCGACCGGCACTACCACCTGCAGCTCGAGCGGTTTGCGGGCGCCCGTGTCGACGATCGTCACGGGACGGAGCGGTGCGGGCGTGGAGCCGGGGTCCGTCGCGGCCAGCCCGACGACCGTGGGCGCGACACCGGGATCGTCGCCACCGGCGCCGGGCGCCGCCATGCGGCCGCCCAGATAGGCCGCGACCGCCTCCAGGGGTCGCTGGGTGGCGGAGAGGCCGATCCGCTGCGGAGGCCGCTCGGCGAGCACCTCGAGGCGCTCGAGCGAGAGCGCCAGGTGCGCGCCTCGCTTGGTGGGCGCGAGTGCGTGGATCTCGTCCACGATCACCCACCGGACGGAGCGGAGCGCCTCCCGGGCGCGGGACGTGAGGAGCAGGTAGAGCGACTCGGGCGTGGTGACGAGCACGTCGGGAGGGCGCCTGCCGAACGCCCGGCGTTCCTCTGCCGGCGTGTCGCCGGTGCGCATCGCGACCCGGATGTCGGCGGGAACCTCGCCTCGTGCCTCGGCCGCCAGCCGGATGCCCGCCAGCGGCGCGCGCAGGTTCCGCTCCACGTCGTGGACGAGCGCCTTGAGCGGCGAGACGTACAGCACCCGCAGCCGGCGCAGGGGCTCGACCGGCGCCGGGTCCCCGGCCAGGCGATCGATGCACCACAGGAACGCCGCCAGCGTCTTGCCGGAGCCGGTGGGCGCGCAGACCAGGACGTGCTCGCCCCGGGCGATCGCCGGCCACGCCCCCGCCTGGGCCGGCGTGGGCGACGCGAACGCCGCCCGGAACCAGTCGCGCGTCGCCGGCGTGAAGTCACCGAGGGGATCGTTCGACGCGAGCGGGGCGCGCACGGGACGCTGAGCTCCAGGCACGGGACACGAGTATAGGCACGGCACCGGACGTCGCCAGGCTACCGCCGGGCAGCCACGTATGACTCCTGCGGACGCACCACCAGGACGGGGACGCGCGAGTGGCGTACGACGTACTCGGAGACACTGCCCAGGAGGAGCCGCCCGATCACGCTCCGCCCGTGCGTGCCCACCACGACCAGGTCCGCGGATTCCGCCTCCGCTGCGGCCACGATCGCCTCGCCGGGCTGACCCTCCCAGGTCAGGTACGTGGCCACCACGCCACTGCGGCGCGCATCGTCGACGATGGCGCGCGCGATGGCCTCGGCCTCCTCGCGCGCGGTGAAGACCGTGCCGGGAAACATCGAGCTCGCCGCGGTCAACTCGGCCACGTTGACCACGTTGATCACGATCAGGCGAGCACCGAGGCGCAGCGCGAGATCGATGGCTTCGTCGCTGGCGGCCGCCGACGCTGGCGAGCCGTCGGTGGCAGCGAGGATCGTCTCGATCTTCGGCATGGCGCCTCCTCTCCTGCAGCGAGCGTGCCTCGCGTCCGTCGAACGCTGCGTCTGCCGGACGGCCCGAAGGCGTCGGTCAGGCGGCCCCCTCCCCCGGGACCCCCGGTCCCACCTCCCCGCCCCGTCGAGGCGGCCCATCCGGCACGGTCGCGCAGGCGCGCCAGGTGCCAGGCAGGGATACCGGATACGGATGCCGGTCAGGCGGCGAGCGCGCGCAGCTGTCCGGCCAGGTTGGGGCCCGCGATCCGCTTGAGGAGCGTGGCGCCGATCCCGCACTGCCTGGCGGCCAGCCGCTCCTGCTGCCCCCAGTACGACGACAGCACCGCGATCCGGTTGTGGTCCAGGGGCTCGGAGACCGCGCGCACCACGGAGCGCCATCCGGCGGCCAGGTCGCCGTCCACCAGCGCCACGTCGATCGCGGTGCTCCGCACCGCCGCGGCGGCCTCGGCCGCATTGGCCGCGCGCGCTACGATGTCGAAACCATGGCGAGACAGGTACTCGGTGAGGGCGTCTCCGGCGGCGCGATGGTCGCTCACGAGGAGCAGCCGCACCCGGCGATCGTCACGGGATTCCATGCGCGAAGCCTGACGACGGGGGAGAATCGGGGCGAAGCGACGAAGAGGCCGAAGAACCGGGCCGTTCGGCCCTACGCACATGTCAGCGACGTAACGATCCTATGCGATAAGGCGAACGCCGCAGGGGACGCGCGGCGTTCGCCTCCTTGATTCCACGCGGCCGCCGAGAGGGGGTCCGGATGGCATCGTCGACGACGAAGAGTTCGAGTCCCGCTGGCCCCGTCGCCGCCCGGCTGGTCCCGGCGGAGCGGCTGCGGCGCCGCTGCGATCCCGCCTCGTTCCACTTCACGTCCACCGCCGAGGTGGCACCCCTCGACGGGACCGTCGGTCAGCCCAGGGCGGTCAGCGCGATCTCGTTCGCGCTCGACATCGAGGATCCCGGGTACAACCTGTTCGTGCTCGGCCCGACGGGCACCGGTCGCCGCACGACGCTGCACGCATACCTGGACCGCGCCGCCCGCATCCGGCCGTCCCCGCGCGACTGGGTCTACCTCTTCGACATGGCCAACCCGCGCCGCCCCATCGCCGTCTCGTTCCCGGCCGGAGGCGCGGCGCCGTTCGCGCGGGACGTGGCCCGGTTCGTGGCCGATGCCGGTCGCGAGATCGCCCGCGCGTTCGAGAGCGACGAGTATCGGCGGCGGGCACGGGTGGTCGCATCCGAGGTGGACGAACGCCGCCAGGCGACGCTCGCGGCGTTCCGCGCGGAGGCCGCGACCCTGGGGCTGGGGCTCGAGTTCACGCCGGCCGGCATCCTGACCCTGCCGGTCCGCGAGGGGCGGCCCATCCACCCCGACGAGTTCGAGCGCCTGTCGCCCGAGGAACGCGAGGCCTACCGCCAGCACGGCCGCGCGATCGAGGAGCGGCTGCCGGACGTCCTCGGGCGCCTGCGTGCGCTCGAGCGGGACGCGCGTGAACGGGTCGCCGCGCTCGATCGCGAGGTCGCGGTGTTCGCCATCGGCCACCTGCTCGACGAGCTGCGTGCGCACCACGGAGGGGTCGATCGGGTCGACGCCTGGTTCGATGCCCTGCGCGACGACATGCTCGAGCATCTCGACCTGTTCCGTCCCACCCCCGAACCGGACGGCGGCGACCAGACCGACCGGATCGTCCAGGAGGCTCGACAGGCCAGGGAGGCCATCCTGGGCCGGTATGCCGTCAACGTGCTGGTGACGCACCAGCCGGGCGCACCGGCCCCCGTCGTCGACGAGCCCAGCCCCACGTACTACAACCTGTTCGGGCGCATCGAGTACACCACCCTGATGGGCATGGCCACCACCGACCACCGGAACATCCGGCCCGGGGCCCTGCACCGCGCGAACGGCGGGTTCCTGGTCCTGCGGGTTGCCGACCTGCTCGCCGACCCGCTCGCCTGGGAACGGCTGAAGGAGACGCTGCGGACGGCCCAGGCTCGAGTCGAGAACATCGGCGCGCAGTACGTGCTCTTCCCCACGGCCACGCTGGACCCCGAGCCGATCCCCGTCAACCTCAAGGTGGTCCTGGTGGGGCCCGCCTCGCTCTACCAGGCCCTGTATCTCGTCGACGAGGAGTTCCGCACGCTGTTCAAGGTCCGGGCCGAGTTCGACGTCGAGATGCCCTGGGGCGACGGCGAGGCGACGCTCTACGCGTCGTTCATCGCGGGTCACGTGGAGGGCGCGGGCCTCCGCCACTTTGCGCCGGAGGCCGTGGCACGAGTGGTCGAGCGCAGCGCGCGGATCGCCGAGCACCAGGAGCGGCTCTCGACACGATTCTCCGAGATCGTCGACGTCGTCACGGAGGCGAGCTACTGGGCGGGAGAGGCCGGCCACGACCTTGTGCTGGGCGACGACGTGGACCGCGCAGTCCGGTCGCGGGCGGACCGGGCAGGCCTCGCGGAGGACCGGCTCCGGCGTCTCATGGCGGAAGGGACGCTCCGTATCGAGACCATCGGGGCGACCGTCGGCCAGGTCAACGGCCTGGCCGTGCTCAGCACCGGCGACCATGGGTTCGGGCAGCCCATCCGCATCACCGCCACGACCGGCGTCGGGCACGGTGAGGTCGTTCACGTCGATCGCGAGACGGACATGAGCGGGCGCGTTCACTCGAAGGGCTTCCTGATCGCCTCGGCGTTCCTGTCCGAGCGCTACGGCCGGGACCGTCCCCTGTCGATCCGCGCGTCGGTCGCTGTCGAACAGTCGTACGAGGCGATCGAGGGCGACTCCGCGTCGCTGGCGGAGATCTGCGCGCTGCTGTCGAGCCTGGCCGGGGTCCCGATTCGGCAGGGGATCGCGGTGACCGGCTCGATGGACCAGCACGGGGCGGCCCAGCCGGTCGGCGGTGTCAACGAAAAGATCGAGGGGTTCTTCCACGCCTGCCGGATCGGCGGGCTCACGGGTGACCAGGGGGTGATCCTGCCGGAGACGAACATCCGCAACTGCATGCTCGACGAGG
>JAJYGO010000297.1 GCA_021785115.1 Chloroflexota bacterium
CGGCCACCGGGTTCTCGGTGCCGCAGTGCGGACAGGCCACCACAGGACGCGCTTCCCCTCCCGGCAGGCCGGCGGCTCAGGGCTCAGCCCGCGCCGGGAGCGTACTCGATGATGGCCAGCGGCGGCGTCTCAGGTCGTAGTCGCGAGCCGTCCCGAGAACCACGAAGCCCGGCCCCAGAGGCCGTTCGTAAACAGCAGGTCCTCGGCGAGGTCCCTGGGTATCGCATCGTTTCGGAACGCTCGCGGTGCGCTGACCTGACCGGGGCGCACCGCCCTGCGCACGAGCACCCTCGTCGCGCGGGTCGCGGCCGACCTTGCGCGAGGCCGGCTGGCGCCTGGAGCGCGTCCTCACCGACTACGGGTCCGAGTTCCGCAGTTCGGTGTTCCGGGACGCGGTCCGCGGCCTCGGCGCCGCCCACGCCTTCATCCGGGCGGGCCGCCCGTCCACCAACGGCGGGGTCGAGCGGGACCAGCGCACGATCCTCGAGGAGTGCTGGCGACCCGCGTTCGCGGGCCCTCGTGCCCAAGTTCACCGGCCTGCCCCGGGACCTCGAGGCGTACCTTGGGTTCTACAACCGCGAGCGCGCCCTCACCGGGCGGCTCACAAACGGCAAGACCCCCGCGGTGGTCATCCACGGGGGCCTGAAGATGCAGCCGAGGTGACCTTGATGTGTCGCCACATCTCGGGGGCTGTTCAGGCTAGCGTCGCCCGGGATGTGGACGCCTCGCCCTATCACGCATCTGTACCCCGCAGCCATGCCCCCACCCAAGGTAGGGAGGTCGAGATGCAAGGACCGAGGACGCACCTGCTGGGCGGGATGGGCCGGGTAGGCATGCGCGGCGTCACGACCATGTCGCACACGGTCCGCCGCCATCGTCGCCCCGGTGGGCGGCGCCCCGGCGGGGCATTCCGGGCCTTCGCCGCCTCTCTGATCGCGGCGCTCGCGCTCACGGCCTTCACGTCCGGGTTCATGGTGCGGGTGCCGCGAGCTGCGGCGGTCTCCGCGCCTGCCACGAGCGGCACGACCCCCTATGTCAGCGGGACGAGCATTGCCTGGGATGCCGAGAATCTGCCGATATCTTCGACGGGCAGCGGCGGCGCCCTGTCGGGTGTAGCCGGTGGCGGGCCCGGACTGGTCGCGGTAGGCGCGGACGACGGGGGGACCGGTCCGCTCGCGGGCAGCGAGGCGGCGAGCTGGGTGTCCACGGACGGCGGGACGACCTGGATGGAGCACCTCGTCCCTGGAGCCGGATCCCTGGGCTTCATCGCCCTCGCGGCGCACGGTGGCACGTTCGTGGCGGCGAGCTCGACCGGGTTCTGGTCCTCCGCCGACGGCGCCACCTGGGTGCAGGCCAGCTCCGGACCGCGGACCGTCGAGGGGGCGGCACTCGCGGCGGGGCTGACCGGTTTCGTGGCCATCGATCGGATCGGGAGCGAGACGAGTGCCTGGACCTCGGCTGACGGCTCGCAGTGGCACGCGGCGTCGGCGTCGCTGCAAGGCTTCTGCCCGGCCGCGCTGACGGCCAGTTCGTCGCTGGCGGTCACGGTGGGTACCGCCTGCTCGACCGGCGCGCCGCATCTCCTCATCTCGACCGATGGCGCGACATGGACGAGGGTAGCCGTCCCCTCCGGCATGGACACTACGCGCGCCAGTATCAGTCTCGCGGGCGGCCGGTTCGTGATCATCGCCCCGTACACCGATGCCACCCACTACGGGACCGCGGTCTGGTCATCGGGCAACGGGATCACCTGGAGCCGTACTTCCTTCCTGACGGCGCGGGCCGAGTCAGCGGACCGCCTCGGCGACGTCGTGCCCTTCGGAGCGGGCTGGATCGCCGCAGGCTGGGCGCCCAACGGCGCCGACGACTGCACGCCGATCGTGTGGTGGAGCGCGGACCTCGTGCACTGGACGCGCTCGACCCTCGTCGCGCCGCCCACCTCGGGGACCTGCCAGCAGCCGGACCGGATGGCGCTCAGCCAGGGCCACGTGATCGCCGTGGGGACAGCCTGGGACATCGCATCCACCTGGCCGGCCGCCTGGGTCGGCGCCCTCGTCACGCCCCCGCCGCCTCAGCTCACGCTGCACCAGGCGTCGGCCGTGGGGGTGACGGAGAGCGGCCCCTACACGCTCGCCACCAAGGTGGTGCGCAAGGGCCAGTACGTCACGATCCGTATCACGACGAGCCCGGCGCTCGCGGGTGCGGACATCGGCATCTGGATTGCGAAGAAGGGGCCCGACGGGCGCTGGTCCGCGTTCTCGCCCCATACCGGGCGCATCACGAACGGGCAGGGCGTCGTCGACTACTACTACCGCGCGTGGTCGGTCGCCTGGCTCTCATTCCAGGCCCACGTTGATGCCGACGCGACGCATCCTGCCGCGCTGTCGAACGCGGTCCAGGCGCGCTGGATCCCGTGACCAACTCCACCGTCCACCCGTGTCGGCCAGGGGTCGCGGGGTGGTTGAGCGAGCGAGGTGCCTGAGCGCCCGGCGGCTCTCTTGTGAGCGAGACGCCCGCTTCGGAGGCTCGAGGAGGCGGGCTACATCCGCGTCGAGAAGACCGGCGACGGAGTCGCCGCGCGGGCCTCGGCGGCGCTCACGCACCAGGGGCGCGCCGCGCTCGACGCGTACACCGCGGCGCTGCGCGGGCTCCTCGCGGGGTTGCCCAGTGGAGCGTCCCCGCCGGACGGCCAGGCGCCACACTCGCGGCTGGGTTGATCCGCGCGGCACGGGGGTGACTAGGAGGCGGACGGGCTCCCGGTCGCAGAGCTGAAGTACGGGATGCGCGCCACCGAGAAGTCGATCCACGTGGCGTCTCGCATGACGCTCGCGTGCGCGTCGGTGAAGTCCGCCCTGGCCGTCCCGGACGAGCCGTCCCAGGCGTCGAGCCAAGCGACGAGCGCGGAGCGGCGGGCCGCGAACGCCGGGGTGGCCGCCAGGACGTCGGCGAAGATGGCGGTCGCCGTCTGGCGGGATGTGGTCGACGGCAGTTCCAGCGTCATGTCCATCAACCCCGCGTTGTCGCCGATGAACTCGCCGTTGACGTGAACCCCGCGGAGCTGGGCCTGGCAGGACCACTGCGGCGCGTTCTCGGGCATCCCCACCACGGGGTCGCCGCAGGACAGCCCGACCGCACGCCAGGCGGCGACCACGGGAGCCACCGCCGGCGGGGTCGTGGCGGTCGGCGAGGGGGGCTGGGAGCTGCACGCGGCCACGGCCAGGCCGAGGACAGCGGCCACGACGAGCGACCTCCGGCGCCAGGACACCGCGGCATTCTGGTCCGGGAGGGCACGGGCCATCAGGGCAGGCTCGGTCAGCCGCAGAGCGGGTCTTGGGGATAGCCGCCCGCCGGCGCTCCGCCGGACGGCCCCGTGACGTGTCCGTCGGGTCCGATGACGAAGGTCGCCGAGTGCCCGTAGCGCGCCTCGCCCTCGGGCACGGTGATGTCGACGGTCTGCGTCTCCCCGCCCGCCCGGAGGGTGACGGTCACCCGACCCGGCCGGAGCGGCTGCGCGAACGTCGTGCACGCCGCGGCATCCGCGCTGCCCGAGATCCCGAGGACGGGGAGCCCGAGCGGCCCCGGGCCGTCCCAGCTGACCGCGGCGTCCTCGTGCGCGTAGTTGAGCACGACGAGGTCGGCCGGCGACGTGCACGCGCAGGAGGAGGACGCCGCCAGCAGCGCCGCCGGGATGCCGACCATGAGCGCGAGCGCGACGGCGACGAAGCCGACGCCGCGCACCCACTCGCGGCCTCTGGTTGCCGTCTCCGGGGACCCGAGCTGCTCGCCCATGCACCCTCACGCCTTCGGCTGGGGATCGTGCCAGCGGCTCCCCCGCGCGGCCAGAGCCGTTTCGCCCGTGCCCGCCACCCCGCGCCTCCACCTACGAGCCGAGCGGCGGCGAGGGCGCAGGCCCGAGGGTGCACGCCTTGTCGGGCGGGAAGTCGGCGTCGAGCGCGACGTCGTCGAGCGGCTGGAGGGTGACCTCTGTGGAGCATTCGCCGCGCGGCGCACCCATGGTGTTGCCGCTGTAGGGCGCAAGCCAGGCGGCGACCGAGTAGCGGCCGGCGGGCAGCACGAGCGGGGTCGAGCCGTAGCCGCCGCCGTAGGTCGTGGAGTCCGTGCCGCCCGACTCGCCTCCGGGCACCTGACCGTCGAAGACCACCGTGCCGTCGCTGGACTCCACCCGGTAGAAGGCGAGCACGTCTCCCGCGCAGCAGCCGGACCCTTGGGCCGTGGCCATCTGCCACAGGCGTGCCGGCCGGTAGTCCGTGGGCAGCTGGAGCGGGTGGCTGTCGACCACCCTCCCGGTGGCGTCGTCGACGAGCCAGACCGTCTCGCGGCGGGTCTCGACTGCGCCGGACCCGGCGGGCCGCCCGAGGGACCGCACCAGCCATACGACGCCGTCGCCGACAAGGTTCCAGCGCGGGTCGATCGCGGCGACGCCGCCCCTCATGAGGGCCGCCCCGGTCAGCAGCTCGCCGCCGAGCCCGGCGGCCGCTGCGACCTGCTCGAGCGTCATCCTGGGGGTGCCGGTCTCGGGAGCCGTGGGCGGGACGTCGCTGCCGTTCGCCCAGGCGACGCGGTCGACGACGAAGGCCTTCGCGCACTGGGCCTGGGTCGCCGCGGTGCACTGCCATTGCCGGGCGTCGCCGGCATGGCCGACGAGCACGAGCGCGGCCGGCTCGCCGGCGGCGCCAGCCGACACCCACCCCAACGCGGCCCCGCTCGTCTCGGTCATGAACCAGGGCGACAGGTTCGTCCCGGACGGCTGGCGGCAGCTCATGCCGTTGGCGCCCTCAGGCTGGCACAGCCTGGCGCTGGCCTGCGTGTCGGTGAAGGCCGTGAACCGGCACCAGTCCTCGAGCGGGCCGATGTAGCGGCCGGGATACGGGCACGAGGGGGTGAACTGGTCGAAGTAGCCGGCCACCGCGACGGCCTGGCCGTCGAGCCTGCCCGACTGGAGCAGGCCCGCGGCATCGGCGACGCTGATGACCGGCAGGCCGGCGACCTCCGAGGGGAACGCCGCGTCCGACGTCGCGCGCGACTCCGTCTGCGAGGGGGAGGCGCCGATCCCGGCGGACGGCGATGAGCACGCACCGGCGAGAGCGGCGATGAGCAGGGCGAGGATGCCGATGCGAGCCATGCCGTCCCCCGCGATGAGCGGATGCCGATGCCGTTGCAGCATCACGTTGACGGGCGGACCCGCCGACAGGTTCCGCGGCGGGCCAAGCCGCAGCGTGTCAGCCGTAGGCGGCCATCGCCAGGACGCCCGTGTCCTGGTTGACCTCCGCCCACGAGGCGTGTCGGCCCTGGCCCCGGGCAACCCGCATCGCGTCGCTCGGCGGGCCAACCGGATCGTCGGGCGGGCGCCGGCCCGGCCGGTCTGGGGGCGCTGGCTGGACCGACCGCCGCGCGCTTGAGTCTAGACTGACGTCGGATACGCCGTCCGCCGCCGTGGAGCACTCGGTGCGCATCACGAACCCGGTCCTGTTCCGAGCCCGCGTGGCCGAGTTGCGCGCCGCCCGTCGGCTCCGCGACAGCCTTTGGCGGCCACCATTCGCCGCCAGCCGGAGCGCCGACCCGATGCCGGTCCTCGTCACGGCGCACGCATCGCCGCTCCGCCGCCGCCTCGGCACCGCCGACGCCGCCCTCCAGGAGGGGAAGGTCGCGAACCTCCGCCTCGCGGTGGACGAGATGGACGGTCTTGTCCTCCGCCCGGGGGAGGTGTTCTCCTTCTGGAACGTGGTGGGAGCCCCGTCCACGGAGCGGGGCTACGGCGACGGGCTCGTCCTCGGCCAGGGGGGCCTGGAGTCCGGCACGGGGGGCGGCCTGTGCCAACTCGCCAACCTCCTGTACTGGATGGCGCTCCACGCCCCCGTGCGGGTCGTCGAGCACCACCACCACGCGGCCGACCTCTTCCCGGACGACGACCGCACGCAGCCCTTCGGCAGCGGCGCGACCGTGTTCTACAACTACGTCGACCTGCGCTTCGCCAACGCCTCCGACCGCCTGCTCCAGCTCCGCGTCCGGCTGGCCGATGGCGAGCTGCGGGGCGAGATCCGGAGCAACCGGGACGCGCCGGAGGGGTACCGGGTCGAGGAGCGCGGTCACCGCTTCATCCGCGAGGCGGACGGCAAGGTGTACCGCGAGAACGAGCTGTGGCGGCTCACCCTCGACCTCGCGGCGAACGAGGTCAAGTCCGAGGAGCTCGTTACCCGGAACCGGGCCGATGTCCGCTACCCCGTGGACCGGGCCCTCTGCGAGGCACGCGGCGAGTCGCCCGACTAGGTGTCATCCGCGAAGGCGCCACGTCCAGCAGGCCGGCGGCGGGCGGACCGGGTCTCCGGCACCGGCGGGCTCCGGGCAGGTAGATCCGCACCGCGACCCGGGTCGGCGTCGAGAACCGAACCGGGTAGGTGGCCGACGCCGTGGGCGTCGCCTCCGCGGGCAGGCCGCCAGACCTGGCTCGGGAGCCACCCCCTCCCCCAGCCCGGCCGCCGCGAGCCACTCGTCCCGCCCCTCGATCGGAAGGCGGTAGGTTGCCATCCCCGCGCCTGACACCTGCCGGGCGCGCCATCGGCCCGCCCTGGAGTACTGTCCCAACGCGTGGTGTAAGTTGGGGCCCTTGACGGCGAGGGTCACCGCGTGGTCTTCCAGTGAGTGTCTGACGTTCACCAGGAAGGGACCCACGCGATGACCGAACCGAGGATGGCACTCCTGTCCGCTCTCGAACAGGCCTCCAGCGCCGCCGAGCCCGACGTGCTGCGCGACGCCCTGCGCTGGGCGATCGTGGAGCTGATGGGGGCCGACGTGACGACACAGCTCGGGGCGGCGCCCCACGAGCGGACGCCCGACCGGACCGGGTACCGCAACGGGTACCGGACTCGCCCCTTCGACTCCCGCATGGGCGCCCTCGAGCTCGCCATCCCCAGGACCCGGCGGATGCGGACGTCAGAACGAAGCGGTCCAGCGTCGCAGGCTGTCATTCGCCTGCTAGCTCCAGCCCGCGCGGGTCTTGGTGGCGACGTCTGCGGTCAGGGCCCCGCGAGCGCGGCGCACTGGCGGCGTCGAACCCGAGGCTGGGGCACCTCAGGGCATGGGGTGCCGTTAGTCACGAAGTTCTCGCCGCGCCCTCTACCGGCACAAGGTGTGCCGGTCCGGCCGTTGACAGCGGACCGCGCTTCGCTTGGAAGATGCTTCAAGCGCGCGAGGGCTGCTGCCCAGCGCCGGGTGGGGCGGCGTCCCTCGCGCAAGGGATAGCGGCCACTAGTTGAGGTCTGGCCGACCAAGTGCGCAGCGAGTTGAGGAGTCAGGCGATGGACCAAGGAGTCTCGCGGCGGGTACGGAGCTTTGTCGGCGCCTGTGTGCTCGCGCTCGTGCTCGTCGGAACGACGGGTGCGCCCCGGGCGGCGGCGCAATCCGCCCCCCCCAACGACTTCTTCGCCTTCGCGACCAACGTCGCCGCGCTCCCGTTCACGGACGCCGGCGTCAACACGGCGCTGGCGGGCACCGAGCCGAACGAGCCGACCCAGAACTGCTACGGCGGGGGCGGAGTCGGGTACACGGTCTGGTACAAGCTCGTCGCCCCGGCCACGACCACGGTGTCCGCGGTCGTGACGCCCTCGCTGGTCACGACCAACAACTACGAGGCTCTCATGGTCGCCTACCAGGGGACCGACCTGGCCGCGCTGACCCCGCTGGCGTGCGCTGGGTCGGCGGCGAGGAATGCCCCGGCGCACCTCGCGTTCCAGGTGAGCGCGGGCCAGACCTACTACGTCCAGGTGGGCTCCTACGGGTTCACCCCGAACCAGCCGGGGATCTTCACCTTCTCGCTGAGCGCGCCATCCTCGGTCGCCTGGGCGCCCACGACCTCCGCCCTCGGGAACACGACCTCGGGGCCGTTCTCCTTCGCGACCAAGATCCAGTCCCGGGGCGGCTACATCACCTGGCGCGTCGACGGCGGGACGGCCGTGGCCGGCAAGGTGCTCGAGGTGTGGGTCTACAAGAAGTACACCGCCTACGGGAAGTGGTACGGACCGACGCTCCTTACGACCCGGCGCGCCAACGCGGACGGCGTCGCCTACCTCAACATCCGCTCGGGCGGCGTGCTCTGGATCTCGCTCCGGGCCAAGCTCCCGGCCTCGGGCACCCAGGCCGCCAGCTGGGGGCCGACCTCGATCGGCCGGTGGCGGTGACGGGGCTGGCTGGCAGGGCGTGACGTGCGTCCGGTCCCACCTGCACGCGGTCCCGCCAGCGGGTGCGGCAGGGACGCGTGGAGTCAGTCAATCAGGGTGACACCGTTCCGGAGAAGTTCGGAAAGCGGAGGTGAGCGATGACAAGAACGAGAGTCCGTGCGCGAGCACGGCGTGTCGCGATCGTTCTGGCGCTGGGTCTGGCCCTCGAGTTGGCGTCGTTTGCGCCAACGATCATGGCCGCGTCCGCGCCCCCCAACGATTTCTTCGCCTTCGCCACGCAGGTCGCCGCGCTCCCGTACACCGACGCCGGTGTCGACAACACCCTGGCGGGCAAGGAGCCGGGGGAGCCGCTCCCCAGCTGCTCCGGGCCCGGGTCGTCCTTGGGCAGCTACGGCAACAGCGTCTGGTACCGGTTCACGGCGGCCGCCGACACGACGCTCTCGGCTGCGATGCTGCCGGCCAACACGGTGTCCAACCGGATCTACCCGATCCTATCGGCCTACCGCGGCGCGTCGCTCGCATCCTTGGTCGACCTCGGCTGCTCGTCGGCGTCGAACTACAACGCCGCGGTCCACCTCGCGTTCCAGGTGGCCGCCGGGCAGACCTACTACGTTCGGGCGGCCTCGGACACCAACTACAGCTCAGGCGGCGTGTTCACCTTCTCGCTCGGCTACCAGAACCCCCCCAACGATTT
>JAJYGO010000188.1 GCA_021785115.1 Chloroflexota bacterium
CGTGGTCGGGGCCTCCGGCGTACCCGCGGTCACAACGGTCTCGACGGGCGGGACGGCCGTGCCGGACGCCGCAGCGTCCGGCACGGCCATCGCGTACCCGTACTTCGTGGGCTCTCCGGGCCTCGCGCCGGACCACACCATCGTCGTGACCGGCGTCGCGCAGGTCGCCATGCAGACTGACGGCTCGGATCGTGCCACCGCCCAGGCGCGCGCCCTCGGAGCCGCCCTCGCCGACGCGAAGGCGCAGGCCGGCGCGATCGCCGCGGCGACCGGGCTGACCATCAGCGGGGTCCTCTCGGTGAGCGCGTCGGTGTCACCCGCCTACGGGATCATGCCCATGGCCGGGTCGGCGAGCGGCCAGACCCCCGGTCAACCGGTGCCGCCGGTGCTCGAGCCCGCCTACCCGCAGACGCTCAACGTGTCGGTCACTGTCGCGTATCGCGTCGGCTGAAGGCGCCGTTCAGGCGCTCCCGGGGCCATGTCGTACCATTCGGTGGCTCGCCCTCCCTGCTGGAGCGCCCCGTGTCCTCGCTGCCCGTGGATCCCTCGGTCGCGGCCGAGCGCTCGGTCGCGCACGCCGCCGCCGCCGAGCTTCCGGTCGCCCACGAGCCTCCTGCTGCCGATGCACCAGCCCGCCACGGCGTCCACCCGCTGCACGGTCCCGACACGCACCCGACGGGCGGCCCGGCCGACTCTCGCCCCGATCTCGATGCCGCGGTGGCCGCGGTCCGGGCGAACCGGGAGGCCTGGATCGCGACGCCGGTCGCGGAGCGGCTCCGGCTGATCGACGATCTCGTGCGGGACGTGGCCGCGGTCGCGGACGAGTGGGTCGCAGCCTGCGTGACCGCCGAGGGCCTGGATCCCGCCCGGCCCGAATCGGGCGAGGAGGCGCTGGTCGGCCCGTACTTCGTGATCCGGAACCTGCGCCTCCTGCACCACTCGCTGGCGGACATCGCAACCCGTGGCCGGCCGCGCATCCCGGGTCCTGTGCGGACCCGCCCGGACGGCCAGCTGACCGCCGGCGTCTTTCCCGGCTCGCTGCTCGACCGCGTCCTCTACCCGGGCATCCGCGCCGAGGTCTGGATGGAACCGGGTGTGACGGCGGCCGACCTGCCCGCGACCCAGGCGCGTGCGTACCGGGAGGCACACAAGGCGCGCGTCTGCCTCGTGCTCGGCGGGGGCAACGTCTCTTCGATCGGCCCCATGGACACCCTCTACAAGCTGTTCGTCGAGGACCGGGTGGTGGTCCTGAAGACGCATCCGGTGAACGGGTACCTGGCGCCCATCCTCGAGCGCGGATTCCGGGCCCTGGTCGCGCGGGGCGTCCTGCGGATCGTCCGGGGCGGGGCGGGGGAGGGCGCCTACCTGTGCGGCCACCCTGGCGTCGACGAGGTCCACGTCACCGGGTCCGACCGGACCTACGAGGCGATCGTCTTCGGCCCGGGCGAGGAGGGCCGCCGGCGGCGGGAGCGCGGCGAGCCGGTCACGACCAGGCGGGTGACCGCCGAGCTCGGCAACGTCAGCCCGGTCATCGTGGTGCCCGGCGCCTGGAGCGCCGCCGACATGGAGCACCAGGCAGAGAACGTCGCCACCATGCTCACCAACAACGCGGGCTTCAACTGCAACGCGGCCCGGGTCCTGATCACCCACGCCGGCTGGCCGCAGCGCGAGGCCTTCCTGCGGGCGGTCGGCCGGCGGCTGGACCGCATCGGGCCCCGGCTCGCGTGGTACCCGGGGGCGGCCGAGCGGTACGAGACGTTCGTCGGGTGCCACCCCGAGGCTCGCCTGTCCGGCCGGCGCGAGACGCGCGACGGCGGCGAGCGGCTGCCGTGGGCGCTCATCCCCGGGCTCGACCCCGCGACCGCCGACGATCTCTGCTTCACCAGCGAGGCCTTCTGCGGGGTCTTCGGCGAGACCGCCCTGCCCGCCCCGGACGCCGCCCGGTTCCTGGAACGGGCAGTCGAGTTCGCGAACGGGACGTTGTGGGGGACGCTCAACGCCACGATCCTCGTCCACCCGGCCACGGAGCGGGAGCCCGGCGTGGCGGAGGCCCTGGAGCGCGCCATCGCGGCGCTCCGCTACGGGACGGTGGCGGTGAACGGGTGGGCGGCGCTGGGGTTCGGCCTGGTGGTGACGCCGTGGGGCGCCTTCCCGGGCTCCGACCCCGTCGACGTGCAGTCGGGGATCGGCTTCGTCCACGACACGCTGATGCTCTCGCGGGCCCAGAAGACCGTCATCCGGGCGCCGTTCCGGCCGCCGCTCAAGCCGGTCTGGTTCGCCGGGCACCGGACCACGCACCGCCTGGCGCCCCGGCTCGCCCGGTTCGAGGCGGCCGGTGGCCTGGCCGCGCTGGCGATGCTGCCCCCCATCATGGCGCTGGCGCTGCTGGGCTGAACCCGGCGGGCCGCGACTCTGGCCGGCATCCGATCAGGGCCGATCCGCTCCGGCCAGCCGCGTCGATTCGGCGGCGGCGATCATCTGGGTGCGGTTGACGAGCAACAGTGCGAAGTGACTGATGACCCGCCGGTCAGCCAGTGAGCGAGCGCGGGCGTTCGTCATGGCCACGAAGCGCGGATCGCTGGCATCGACGAACCCAGCCAGCGTCTGCTCGTGATACAGATGCAGGGAGCCGGTGATCGCGTGGCCCGACGTGAAGAGGATCATGCGCCGCGGGCGCGTCTCGATCGCCGGGCGGTCCAGTCGTCTCAGCGCGTCAGCCGGCTCGGGCGGCAGCTCCGCCGCTTCACGCTGACCGATGAACGCGATCTCGTCCTGGTTGAGCAGCAGCTCGGGCATCGTCAGACGTGTGGGGTCCCCGTTGCGGCGCAGCAGCCGCGCATCCCGCAGCAACAGGAATCCCCGGGTGTGGTTGACGAGATCGGAGAGCCGGTGGAAGCGCCCGATGTCGATCGACGCGCTCACGCGCAGGTGCGTCCCGATCACCTCGACCGGTTCGAGCCGGCCGCCGCCGACCTCGGACTCGAACTGCATGAACGACAGGTCACTCCAGCTCATGCGCGCCTCCCGATGTGCCAATGCCGGCGCCCGCCGCTTCCACGGTATCCCCCCGCGGCAGAGCGGTCATCGGGGCGCGACCGGGCGCAGGATGTGGTCGTGCCCGGCGTCCCGGATGCTCCTCGCTGCGGCTGTGCTCACGATCACCACCGGCCTGGCGGCGAGGCTCGCGCCGGTTGCCGCCACAACGATCGTCGCGTCCGTCAGCGGCACGAAGGTCGGACGGCGATGCAGGTTCGCGAGGGGATCGGCCGCGGCTGGTCCGTGCAGCTCGCCGAAGACCGCGAACCCTCCCACGGCGATTTCGACGCGCCGACACCGTGTCCAGATGCGTCGCCCCGGTGGCGGTTGGTCGCCCGGGATGATCAGGAGCACCTGATCCAGCGCCACGTCCAATGCCGGGACCGTCACGGCCGATTGGCTTGCCAGCTCCGTGATGGTCACATCGACAAGGTGCAGGGACGTGACCCGGTTCACCGTGTCGCTGATACGCTCACGGGTCCCGCACAGCGTGCCGTCCGCGACCCGGTCGGCCTCGAACAGGTGCACCGGCACCGGATCCGGGCATGGGGCCTCGTGGTCGTTCGAACCTTCCAGCGCCGCGCGAGATCGGCGACCTCGCAGGCGGGAGGCGAGGCCGCCAACGTGGCCGATCACGTCATCTCACGGGCGGCGGGTCGTCAGGGCCGCGTGATGGCGGTTGGCTTGATCGTCACGGTCTCGGAGCCGGCGTAGGTGTTGGAGTCGAGCCCGAAGGCCCAGGTCCCCGAGGTCCTAGAGAAGAACTGGCCCTCGGAGAAGTACTGCACCGGGGTCTGCCAGGTGTTACTCACGGGGTCCCACTGCCAGTACCAGCCGCCGCTGCCGCCGCTGGTGGTGATCGTGAACGCGATCGAGCTCCCGGCGGGGAGGACGAGCAGCGCATAGACGTTCTGGCCCGCTGCCACGGTCGCCGTCGCAGAGGCCGGGACGCCCAGTTTGAGGGCGGGGAACCAGTCCGTCATCGACGTGGGTGTCGAGGTGGGCCCGTAGCCGAACTGGTGCGTGGACACGTTGGCCGTGATGCCGGGCGTCGACGTGCTGCCAGGCGTCGGCGTCGGGGTGGCCGCCGGTGACGGCGTGGCGCTGGGCGAGGGCGTGGCGCTGGGCGACGGGCTGGGAGCGAAGGCACTCGGGACGTAGAGCGTCCGACAGAGTCGCGAGGAGCCCGAGGTGAGGACCGCCACCACGTTGGCGGAGGAGAGGCGCGGGGCGATCGTGCGCATCTGGGAGCTGGAGAGCAGCCGGGTCCGACCGATCGTGCCGGCCGAACTCACCTTGATCGTCAGCGACGGGATCAGCGGAGCGATCGAGCCGGTGCAGCGGCCGCTGGCCAGACTGAAGGCGTAGGTCCTGCCGGGCGCCAGGGCGTACAGGTGGACGACGGCGCTGCCCGTGCCGTCGGCGAACTGTCGGACCGTGATCGTGCCGTAGGGGCCGTAGCGGGCCTGGTACGTCGCCTGGATGGTCGCGGCGCTGGTCGCCGGGATGAGAAGCATGAAAAGCACGCTCGCGACCAGCATCGCCGCGACCGCCGTCAAGCGCTTCACCGAGGTCACCTCCGTCTTTCTGGCTCGCATCTTCCGTGGGAGCCCATGATCGCCTTCAGGCTCGGGACGACCGCTCTACGGCACCACCAGGTGGACCGGGTTGCCGAAGATGTTGACCTGCCAGGTGGTGAGGTCGGAGGCCGAGTTGCTCGCGCTGCCCCCCATGTCGTATTCCATCATCCACCAACCGCTGCTCGGCGCCGTGTAATCGGTCGGGATCGGAACATTGATGTGCACCCAGCAGCCGTTGAACAGCCCCGGAGTGTTCGAGCCGCCAATGTTTGTCCGCAGGGAACTGGGGGTCGAATAGTGTGCGGCGTTGGCGCTGCAATTGGCCACGTACGAGTTCGTGGTCCCCGGCGCTGCCGACACGGTGAAGTCCGCGAACTGGTAGCTCCACGTCCCCGCGCCCTGTGGGTTCTGGACGCTCTCGGTGCAGCCGGGCGAGCCGGTCGCGCAGGGCTCGAGCACGCGCAGTGTCGCCGGGAGATAGTGTGTATCGCCGGGGTCCCACAGGTTGATCTGCATGGTCTTGCCCGCCCCGACGTCCTGCCCGATCTGCGCCAGGAAGAACCGGGAATTCGCCCCGCCGGGAAGAGGAGTGAACATCTCCATGGCGCCCAGTCCGTACACCTGGGGCCCGCCGTTACTGGCGGTGGCGTAGATCGCGAAGGCGTTCATGGCGTTCGTGTTGTTCTGATCGACGGGATCCGACGACGTCCCCAGCGTGCTGGTCGCCGCTTGATACCGCGGATCGGTGGTCGTGCGCAGGCGGTAGGTCGTGCCGGTCCCCGGGGCCCCGGTCAGTCCGCCTGCGTAAACCCCCGTGAGCGGTATCCTCCACCAGCGGTCATGGAAATCGCGTCCGTCTGGCTTGCCGGTCAGGTCCGAGTAGTAGGTGGGGTCCTTCAGGCCGGTGGGGTCGGGTTGGCCGCTACTGTTGCGCCAACGGCAGTCCTGTCCTCCCGACCCGTTCTGGGTGGAGTCGGAGGCCCGCTGGTCCTGGAACAACGTGCCCGAGGAGCCGATGAGCGTGTCGTCGGTGAGGACGTATGGCGTGTTGTTGGGGTCGGCGTAGAGGTCGTAGTAGGAGCTCATGGCACCCGATCCGCCCAGCCAGCCCTCGCCGGTCCCATAGGCCCCGGAGGTATCCGTGGCGCAGAAGCCCGGGTCGTAGATGTAAACCTGGCCGCCGGATGAACCCGGCGGCATGTAGACCGCGTAGTCGTAGAAGGAAGCCGTGTTCTGCGGCATCGTGCTGATCCGGCTCGTGGCGGTGTCGTAGTGGGGCATGTAGGCGTCGCCATTCTGGGTTTCGGCGCCCTGGCTGAGCATCCCGCCCCAGAACCCGCGCGCGGTCATGGCCTGGCCCTGTGGGCCTTTCAGGGTGATGGTCGGGTTGCCGTTCGAGAATCGGACGGGTCCGAAGTCGCCGTAGTACGTGTCGGGGCTGCCCATCGGCACGGGCAGGGTGAAGAGCGCCTTGGAGAGGACGGTGGCCTGGATCGTCTTGATGCCGAAAACCTGCATGAAGAAGGTCGGCACGGGCGCCGTGATGGCCACGTCCATCTGGTTCGGGTTCTGATCCTGGGTCGCGCAGATCTCGAGCTTCTTGTCGGCAGGCGAGACGAGCAGGGGCAGCGCATTGACACACGTCATGTTCGCCGGGGAACCGATGTTGTAGCCGTTCTTCGCGGCCTCGGCAAGGGCCTGACTATAGCCAGTCTGCGGGTTCCCGGGCAGCTGGACGGCACCTGCCAGGGCCGCGGCGTCGGCCGCCCGCTGGAGTCGGAGGGTGTTGCTCCAGTACCAGCTGATGTCGATGACGATGGCGACGAATCCGATGAGGACGAAGATGGACAGCACGAAGATGACCAGGACCTGGCCCCGTTGAGCGAGCGTGCGCGGCTTACTGCGAGTCGATGGTGAACGCAAGTCGGGGGCCATGGCATTGGCGCTGGATCCGGTCCGATCGGCATGGAGCGACTGCATGGTCGTACTCGCTAGTTCGTCAGGTGCGTTGGGTTGAACTGCATGACCGACGCGTCGGTCATGGTCAGGGACGCGGCGCCCCCGCCGCCGACGAGCCGCAGCACGGACGCGAGGGGCGTGGTCATCTGGTAGGTGTAGGTGATCGAGACGCCGATCGAGTCCACCTGGTTCGGGTAGGTGTGTCCGACCACGTTCGAGCGATTGCAGGCGCCCCATGCCGTGCTGCTGGGCGTGAAGTGAACCACCGTGCCGTCATACAGGGTGTACGGCGAGGCGGTGTAGTTCCAATCGTTGTCCTCGCCCAGCGTGTCTCTGCCGTTCTGATCGGCCTGGAAGATGCGGATCCTCGTGACCTGGCTGAGCGGGATCGGCGAACCGGCGGAGGTCAGGACGCGGTCAACGGACTCGATGATGATCGGGTCCACGTTGGCGGCATTGGGGGACTGACCGCTGTTGCAGCCCAGCGTGCCGCCGCCGTTGACCAGGTCGGCCCCGATGCGCGCGCCCTCGCGGGTGGCGTATTCGAGCGTCAGCTGGTGATTGAAGGCCATGCCGAACTCGAGCATGCCGAGGAGCAGGACGAGGAAGAGCGGGACCAGCAGTGAGAACTCGACGAGGCTTTGGCCGCGCGATCGCATCCATCGCCGGGATCTCGTGAAGCGGCGGGTGCCGCGCTCGCCGGTCACAGGATCGGCTCCATTCGCATCTCGTTGGAACGCACGATGGTGAACCCGCTGGCAGGCAGCCCCACAAAGTTGCCCAGCGGCGTGTGCCAGTTGTACGTGTAGGAGATCTGAACGCCGACGGTGTCACGCGTCCGATGCGAGTTATCCGGGCATCCATTGAGGTAGTCGCACCGGCCACCGGTACCCTCGTTGGCGTCGTAGTTGAGATCCGGCAACCCCTCGGGGTAGTTGGTGGTCGCCAGAGTGAACGGCAGGCTGGCCGAACCACCGTACTTGCTGCAATCGGTGGTCCCGCCGCGGTTCCATACGTTGCCCGATCCGGTGTAGCTCCCGCCGTAGGGACCGCCCGCCACATTCGCCCGGTAGATGATGATCTGGGTGACGTTGGAGCTGACCACTGGCGCCGTCATATCGGCGAGGACCTTGGCGATGGTCACGCAGTCGGCTCCGGCGTTCGAGCCGGCCTCGGCGGCGACCAGCGAGGCATCGCGGGTAGCATGGTTGGCGCTCAGCACGGCGTTGAAGACGAAACCGAACTCGATCGTGCCGAGCAGCAGCACCATGAAGATCGGCAAGACCAGCGCGAACTCGACCAGCGACTGGCCGCGCGCGCGGGGTCGCCAGATGGGAGGATTGGCGCCTGCGGGCACGGCAAGCCACATCTCGGGATGCTCAAACAAGGGCCGCGGCCGTGCGGTGGCCGTGGCCCTTCCCCGAGGCTTCGGTGAGACCAGCGAGAAGCAACCGGCACACCAGAGTGACGAGGCCGAACTGGACAAGCCCCTGGCCGTCATCCATTGGCGTCCGTGGTTGATACGGCGTGGCAGGCATGCAGGCCTCGTATGGAGCAGCGAACCATCTGTTTGCGAGGCCGTACGCTATCGGCGGAACCTTACTGAGTGAATATCTGACGACGATGTGGTGGCAGGGCGCACCATTTCATGACGACCGACGCATGATTCGCAAAGAGAACCGTAAGCAATTCCGTCCCATTGGCGTGCGGCGCGGGCCCAATGCGCGCCGCATGATGCAAGCAATCGGGCAAGGTGCGCCGGTGCTATGACGCGCGGGCAACGCTGAATCAGGCCGGTTCGACAGCCAATTCCGCCGGAATCGTGAAGGCGAAGATCGCGCCACCGCCGGGCGCATCCTCGTACCAGATGCGGCCCCCCATCGAGCGCAACAATCGGCGGGCAACGTTCAATCCAAGACCAGTGCCCTCTTGATCGGCGGCGTTCGTTCCGCGCTGGAAGCGCTCGAAGATGCGCGCGCGATCGGTGGGAGGGACGCCCGACCCCTCGTCGCGCACCCGCACGGCGAACGCGTGGCTCACGGCGGCGTCGACATGCCCGGAGGACGAGGCCCGTGGCTGCAGCGCGACCTGGACGTGGATCGGCCCCGCCGGCGCGTAGCGCAGCGCGTTGTCGAGGAGCACCCAGAGAACCTGCTCGACCCCCGCGCGGTCGGCGACCGCGAGCGCGCCGGCGCTCCGGTCGACGAGGTCGAGTGGCCGGTCGGAGCCCTGCGCATCCCAGACGCGCCGCACGAGCGGGGCCAGGGCGAAGATGTCG
>JAJYGO010000183.1 GCA_021785115.1 Chloroflexota bacterium
CGAGGGCCTCGGCCGCCGGCCGAACCTGCGACGGCGCGGCGACGACGCCGCGTGCGTTCGCGCTGGGCGGAGGAGGGGCTGCCGGCGCTTTCGCCGCCTCAGGAGCCGGCGGCGCTGGCTGCCCGGGCGGCAGTGGAGCGGGCGCGGCGGCGAGTGCCGGTGGCGTGGGCGCCGCGGCGCGTGCCGGTGGCGTGGGCGCCGCGGGCCGCCGGGGGTCGTCCCCCGCCGGTCGAGGCTCCCCCGCCGGTCGCGCCGACTTCCGGTCGCGCGGCGCCGGCTCGTGACTCTCGGGCTGCCGGTCCTTCCGATGCTGCTTCGTCATGGTCGATACTCCACGCCCTTTGCCGACGGCCGGTTGGGACGCGCGGGCAGCGCCGTCCCGACCAGCGGGAGGTGGCTCGTCAGGCCGCGCTCCGCGCAGGACGCACGCAGCCCGTCGACGATCCGGAGGGGGACCTCGGGGTCGGCGAAGATCGCCGTCCCGACCTGCACGGCGGTCGCCCCCGCGGCGAGGTAGTCGAGCGCGTCGTCGAGCGACGCGATGCCGCCGATCGCGATGATCGGGATGTCGACGACCTGCGCGACCTCGAAGACGATGCGAAGCCCGACGGGTCGGATGGCCGGCCCGGAGAGGCCTCCGTACACGTTTCCGAGCAGCGGCTTCCCGGACCGCCGGTCGATGGCCATTCCCGACAGCGTGTTGATCGCGCTGATCGCGTCGGCCCCGGCGTCCTGGATCGCCCGGGCGATCGGCCGGACGTCGGTGACGTTCGGCGAGAGCTTGACGATCAGCGGCAGCTCGGTGGCCCGGCGCACGGCGGACGTGACCGCGGCGGCGGCATCGCGGTCGACGGCGAACTGCAGCCCGCCCCTGCCGACGTTCGGGCAGCTGATGTTGAGCTCGATCCCGGCGACCCCTGACACGCCTTCGAGCCGCTCGACGACCGAGACGTAGTCCTCGATCGACTCGCCCGCGACGTTCACGATGACCGGCACCTGCCACGACGCCCAGAGCGGCGCGTACCGCTCGATGACCGCATCCACGCCCGGGTTCTGGAGGCCGATCGAGTTCAGCATCCCGCCCGGCGTCTCGGTCACGCGCGGCGGCTCGTTCCCGAGCCGCGGCTTCAGCGTCGTGCCCTTGCAGCAGATCGCCCCGAGCCGCTCGACGTCGACGACCTCGCCGTACTCGATCCCGTAGCCGAACGTGCCCGACGCGACCATGACCGGGTTCTGGAGCACGAGCGTCCCCGGTCGCCGTGGCGCGAGGTCGACGGAGAGGTCGATGGGCGCGGGCTCGAGCGGCGACACGTCCGGCGCGAGGCCGGTGCCGTGGCGCGGCCACGCGGCGGATGAGGAGCGCGCGCCCGGTGGCGAGGCGACCGACTTGGGGACGTCTGACCCGCGCGCCCCCGGTCCGGGAGGAACTGGCCGGGGGCGGGGCGGGCGCAGGCCCAGGCGCGGCGGACCGGCGTAGGGGGCAGCACCGCCGCTGCTGGTGACGACCGACCGCTTGCGCTTCATCGGGGCATCTCCCGGCTCTCGCCCGCGCGGCCCGTCACGCCGGCTCCTCCCAGGCGATCTCCTCGGCCGCGAACACGGGTCCCTCGCGGCACACGCGCAGCGGCCCGTCGACGCCCCAGACGACGCAGCCGAGGCACGCTCCCACCGCGCATCCCATGTGCTGTTCCATCGACACCTGCAGCCACGACCGCCGGCGCGCCTGCGCCGACCCGAGCGGGATCGGACGTCCGCCTCCGCGCTTCCGGCCGAGCCGGGCCACGCCCATGCGGCCCAGCCGGCCGGCGGCGAGGTGCGCGAGCGCATCCAGCATCGGGCGTGGGCCGCACGCGAACGCCTGGTCGGCCCACGCCTCGTACGCCGGCACGAGATCGGTGACCCGCCCGGTCTGGCCGAGCGTCCCGTCCTCCGTCGCGACGACGTACTCGACTTCGTCGGGCAGCAGCGACGACGGATAGACCTCCGCGGCCGACGCCGCCCCGAACAGCAGCGTCACCCGCCGGCCGGCGTCGAGCGATTCGTCGGCGAGCGCGCGAACGCCGGCGATCCCCACGCCGCCAGCGACGAGCAGCACGTGGTGCGTGCGCGGGTCGACCTCGAACGGCCGGCCGAGCGGCCCGAGCATCGGCACGAAGTCGCCCGGTCGGGCGCGACCGAGCAGCTCGGTGCCCTTGCCGGCTACGCGGAAATGAAGCGTGATCTCGCCCGTCGCGCGGTCGATCGTGTTGAGGCTGATCGGCCGGCGGAGCACCAGGCCGGAATAGTCGGGCGTCCGGATGTGGACGAACTGCCCGGCGCGCGCCCCCGCGGCCAGCCAGGGCGCGCGATAGCGATGCAGCCACTGCGCGGGAAGGATCTCCCGCGTCTCGACGAGCTCCGCGTCGAGGAGCCGCATGGGGGCCGGAGCTTCCTCCTCAGCCTCGCTCGGGCTCGGCGCCGCCGCCGTCCTCGCCGCCGTCGCCCTCGCCCTCGCCGTCGCCGTCGCCCTCGCCCTCGCCGTCCCCGTCGTCGTCGTCCTCGTCCTCTTCAGGCCCGGCAACACCGGGGAACGCGTCCGCCAGGGCATCGGCCACGTCGCCGAACACGTCGGTCGGGTCGTAGAACTCGACCAGCTCGCCCGCTCCGTCGAGCCGCCGCCAGCGATCCTCCTCGTCCTCGGGCACGACCTCCGCCACGAGGCGCCCTTCGCGGGTCAGCGTCACCCGCTCGTCCTCGTCGTCGATGACGATGAGGTCGCCGACACGACCCGCGAGCGGCCGCGCCGCCGCCTCGAACTGCTCGATGAGACGCGCCTCCGAATCCTGGCTGCGCTCCTGGAAGCTCAGCGCGAGGTCGTACAGCCTGGCCGCGGCCTCGTCGGTGTTCGCCGGAGGCTCCTCGTTCGCCGCAGCCCACGCGTCGGCCGCAGCGGCGTACGTGCCCTCGTCGGCCGCGACCGCGTAGCCCTCCTCGGCGACGGTCTCGCCGGGCGCCACGCCCGCCGCGCCCATCAGGTCCTCGGCGCCCGTCGGCTCCTCGCCCATGCCCGCCGCCGCGCGCGCCGCCTCGGCGAACGCGGCGAGCACGTCGGCCGGGTTGTAGAGCTCGACCAGCTCGGACGGCGAGTCGATGACCTCGGTCTCGGAGACCCACTCGCCCCTGTCGTCCTGGAACCGCGTCCGCGACCGGAACGTCCCGTCGGGTGCCACCGCCAGGTAGTCGGGATCGTCATCGATCAGCACGAGTCCCCCGACGTCCTCGATCCGCGAAGCGTTGGCGTCGAGGAACCGGCGCAGCCGGTCGGTGGCGGTGACGAGAAAGTCGCGGCGTTCGAGGGCGGCGTCGGCGGCGATCTCGCCGAGCGCCTGGTTCCGGCTCAGGTCCATCGTGCGCTCCTTACGGGTGGTACTCGAGGTCAGGGCCCATGCGCTCGCGGAGCAGCATGGAGTGATGACGCTGGAACATCCACTCCCCGGCGCGATGGCCGATCCTGCGGGTGGCCTCATCCGCCTCGAGCTTGTCGAGCGCGGCGTAGTCGGGGAGCTGGAACATGATCAGGTTGTCGAAGTCCCAGCCGTGGGCGATGTTGTACCAGCCCAGGAAGCGGATGTTGAACTTCTCCTCGTAGTCGCGCACCTGTCGCGGGAACATGGTGCGCATGAAGAACTTGAAGAAGGCGTCGCGCCCGCGACGAACAGAGAAGAACGTGGCGAGGACGGGCACGCAATCCCTCCGGGCGAGGCGCGGTCGGTCGACGCGTGCATTGTCGCATGCCCGGATGCCAGGCACCGCCTCGCGCCCGAAACGCCACCGCGCGCGCGGCCCGCCGTCACCGAGTCGCCACCCGGCCGCGACTGACCGGGCCCCGGCCGCCGCGTAGGGTCGGCGCACGCCGATGTCCGGGAGCGCGCCATGTCCCAGCCGTCCCTCTACGACCCCTCGTTCGAGCACGACGCCTGCGGGTTCGGCTTCGTCTGCGACGTCCACGGCCGGGCGTCGCACGCGATCGTCGCCGACGCGCTGTCGGTCCTCGTCCACCTCGAGCACCGCGGCGCGACCGGGTCCGAGCGCGACACCGGCGACGGCGCCGGACTGACCGTCCAGCTGCCTCGGAAGTTCCTCGCCAGGGCCGCCGGAGCTGCAGGGATCACGCTGCCGCCCGCGGACGGCTGGGCCGTCGCGATGCTGTTCCTGCCGAGGGACCCGGCGAGCGAGGCCGCCTGCGTCGAGCTCGCGGAGCGGACTCTCGACTCCGAGGGGCTGGAGCTGCTCGGGTGGCGCGACGTGCCGGTGTCTGACGACGCGGGCCTGGGCGAGACCGCGCGGTCGAGCCAGCCGGTGATCCGGCAGCTGTTCGTCGGACGTCCGCCGGAGGCCGAGGATGGGGCCGCGTTCGAGCGCCGCCTGTACGTCGCGCGCCGGCTGCTCGAGAAGGCCGTCGACCGATCGGCGCTGCCAGGCCGGGCCGAGTTCTACGTCGCATCGTTCAGCGCCCGCACGATCGTGTACAAGGGCATGCTCAACGCGTCCCAGCTGGCGCGCTTCTACCCGGACCTCGCCGAGCCCGATTTCGACAGCGCCATCGCGATGGTGCACTCGCGCTTCTCGACGAACACCTTCCCGTCGTGGAGCCGCGCCCACCCCTACCGCTACATCTCGCACAACGGCGAGATCAACACGCTGCGCGGCAACGTCAGCTGGATGCGGGCGCGCGAGTCGTCGTTCCGGTCGTCGCTGTTCGGGCAGGACCTGCGGAAGGTCCTCCCCGCGATCGACGCCGACGGATCCGACTCTGCGATGCTCGACAACGTCCTCGAGCTGCTGCATCTCGCGGGCCGCTCCCTCCCGCACGCGCTGATGATGCTGATCCCCGAGCCGTGGAGCCGTCACGAGTCGATGCCCGAGGAGCGGCGGGCGTTCTACGAGTACCACGCGTGCCTGCTCGAGCCGTGGGACGGGCCGGCATCGATCGCGTTCACGGACGGCACGATCGTCGGGGCGACGCTCGACCGGAACGGGCTCCGGCCGGCGCGATACTGGGTCACCTCCGACGGCCGCGTCGTGATGGCGTCCGAGTCGGGCGTCCTGGACGTGCCGCCGGAGCGCATCGTCGAGAAGGGCCGCCTCGCGCCGGGCCGGATGTTCGTCGTCGACACGGCCGCCGGGCGCATCGTCCCCGACGACGAGCTCAAGCGGGCGGTCGCGACGGAGCGGCCCTACGGAGACTGGTGCCGCGACGGCCTCATCCGCCTGCGCGAACTGCCGGACCCGCCCACCGTCTTCGGGCCGGACCACGAGACGGTGCTGCGCCGCCAGGAGGCGTTCGGGTACACGGCCGAGGACGTCCGGATGCTCGTGAACCCGATGGCCGCGGATGGCGCGGAGCCGATCGGGTCGATGGGCACGGACACGCCGCTCGCCGTGCTGTCCGAGCGGCCCCAGCTGCTCTACGCGTACTTCAAGCAGCTCTTCGCGCAGGTCACGAACCCGCCCGTCGACGCGATCCGCGAGGAGATCGTCATGGCGGTGGAGACGTCGATCGGGCCGGAGGACAACCTGCTCGAGCCGGGGCCCATCGCGGCGCACCAGCTGTCGCTGCCGACGCCGGTCCTCCGGAACGACGAGCTCGAGCGCATCCGGCACCTCGACGGTGGCGAGGCCTCGCATGGCTTCCGGGCGATCACGCTGCCGATGCTGTTCCCCGTCTCGGAGGGCGGCGCGGGCCTGCGGCGGGCGCTCGAGGCGCTGCAGGATCGCGCGGCCGAGGCGATCGCGGAGGGGCACGACCTCATCGTGCTGTCGGACCGCGGGCTCGGGCAGCGCGAGGCGCCCATCCCGGCGCTGCTCGGTGTCGCCGCTGTGCACCACCACCTGCTCCGGACCGGCACCCGGACTCGCGTGGGCCTGGTCGTCGAGTCCGGCGAGCCGCGCGAGGTGCACCACTTCGCGCTGCTGATCGGGTACGGCGCGAGCGCCGTCAACCCCTACCTCGCCTTCGAGACGATCCACGACCAGGTCCGGCAGGGCCTGCTCGAGGGGCCGGCGGACGCGGCCGAGCGGCGCTTCGTGAAGGCGGTCAACAAGGGGATCGTCAAGGTCATCTCGAAGATGGGGATCTCCTCGGTCCAGAGCTACCACGGCGCCCAGGTGTTCGAGGCGGTGGGGCTCGACCGGGACTTCGTGGACGAGTACTTCACGTGGACCCCGACGCGGATCGGCGGGATCGGGATCGAGGTCGTGGCGCGCGAGGCGGGCATGCGGCACGACCGCGCGTGGCCACGCCAGCCGGTCGTCCACCGGCAGCTCGGCGTCGGCGGCCAGTATCAGTGGCGCGCCGAGGGTGAGCGCCACCTCTTCAACCCCATGACGATCCACTGGCTCCAGCATGCCTGCCGGACCGGTGACGAGGCCGCGTTCCACGAGTACTCGAGGCTCGTCGACGACCAGGCGAGCGGCCTGTGCACCCTCCGCGGGCTCATGGAGCTCCGGCCGTTCGCGCGCCCCGTGCCGCTCGACGAGGTGGAGCCGATCGAGTCGATCGTGCGCCGCTTCAAGACCGGCGCGATGAGCTACGGGTCGATCTCGCAGGAGGCGCACGAGGCGCTGGCGATCGCGATGAACCGGCTCGGCGGGAAGTCGAACACCGGCGAGGGGGGAGAGGACGCGGCGCGCTACGACGCGCTCCCGAACGGCGACTCGCGCAGCAGCGCGATCAAGCAGGTGGCCTCGGGACGCTTCGGCGTCACGAGCGAGTACCTGGTCAGCGCCCGCGAGATCCAGATCAAGATGGCGCAGGGCGCGAAGCCCGGCGAGGGCGGCCAGCTGCCCGGGCACAAGGTCTACCCCTGGATCGCGCGCGTCCGCCACTCGACGCCCGGCGTCGGGCTCATCAGCCCGCCGCCACACCACGACATCTACTCGATCGAGGACCTCGCTCAGCTCATCCACGACCTGAAGCACGCGAACCCGCTCGCGCGGATCTCGGTGAAGCTCGTGGCGGAGGTCGGCGTCGGGACCATCGCCGCGGGCGTCGCGAAGGCGCACGCGGACGTGGTGCTGATCAGCGGCCACGACGGCGGCACCGGCGCGTCGCCGCTCACGTCGATCAAGCACGCCGGCGTGCCGTGGGAGCTCGGCCTGGCCGAGGCGCACCAGGTGCTGCTGCTCAACGACCTGCGGTCGCGCATCGCGGTCGAGGTGGACGGGCAGCTGAAGACCGGACGCGACGTCGTGATCGCCGCGCTCCTCGGGGCAGAGGAATTCGGCTTCGCCACCGCGCCGCTGGTCGCGCTCGGGTGCGTGATGATGCGGGTCTGCCACGAGAACACATGTCCGGTCGGGATCGCGACGCAGGACCCCGAGCTGCGCCGCCGCTTCGCCGGCGACCCCGAGCACGTCGTGAACTTCATGCGGTTCGTCGCGGGGGAGGTGCGCGAGCACATGGCCGCGCTCGGCTTCCGGACGATCGACGAGATGGTGGGTCGGGCGGACCGGCTCGAGATGCGACCGGCGATCCGGCACTGGAAGGCGCGGAACCTGGACTTCTCGCGGATCCTGCACGTGCCGGAGGTGCCACGCGGCCGAGGCCGGACATGCACCGTTCCACAGGACCACGGTCTCGACGCGTCGCTCGACGCCACGACGCTGATCCCGGCCTGCCGTCCGGCGCTCGAGCGCGGAGTGAGCGTCCGCGGCACGTTCCCGATCCGCAACGTCGACCGCGCCGTGGGGACGATGCTCGGAAGCGAGCTCACCCGGCGCCATGGTGGTCGCGGGCTTCCCGACGACACGATCCGGCTGCAGTTCGCCGGATCGGCCGGGCAGAGCTTCGGAGCGTTCGTCCCCCGCGGCATGACGCTCGTCCTCCAGGGCGACGCGAACGACTACCTGGGCAAGGGGCTCTCGGGCGGCCGGATCGTGGTCATGCCACCCCGCCGGGCGAGGTTCGTGCCCGAGGACAACGTCATCGCCGGAAACGTGTCGTTCTACGGCGCGACCTCGGGCGACGCGTACGTGCGCGGCATCGCGGGCGAGCGGTTCTGCGTGCGCAACTCGGGGGTGCGTGCCGTGGTCGAGGGGATCGGCGACCACGGCTGCGAGTACATGACCGGCGGCCGCGTGGTCGTGCTCGGGCCGGTCGGCCGCAATTTCGCCGCGGGCATGTCGGGCGGGATCGCGTACGTGCTCGACCCCGACGGGACGCTCGCGCGATCGTGCCGGGACGAGGGGTTGTCGCTCGGGCCGCTCGGCGAGGTGGCCGACCGCGACGAGGTCGCAGAGGTGCGCGGGATGATCGAGCGCCACCTGGCGTGGACGTCGAGCGACCGGGCGAGGCGCGCGCTGGCCGACTGGCCGGCGACGCTCGAGCGGCTGGTGCGCGTGATCCCCGACGAGTACGCGCGGGTGCTGGAGGCGCAGCGCCGGATGCGGGCACTCGGGCTGCCGCCGGACGAGGCCGAGCTCGCGGCGTTCCGGGAGCAGTCGACGGCGGTGGCCGAGGCGGGGGCCGCGTGAGCAACGAGAGCGTCCGCCCGCGTTGTCGTGGCCACGCCCCGTGCGTCACGGGGCCGCGCTGATGGGCACGCCGAGAGGGTTCCTCGAGCACCCCCGCGTCGCACCACGCATGCGCCCGCCGCTGGACCGCATCCGCGACTGGAGCGAGGCGCACCCGGCCCACGACGAGGCCACGCTGCGGCAGCAGGCGGGGCGCTGCATGGACTGCGGCGTGCCGTTCTGCCACACCGGGGAGTCGGTGGCCGGCGCGGCGACCGGATGCCCGGTGAACAACCTGGTTCCCGAGTGGAACGAGCTGGTCCGTCTCGGGAA
>JAJYGO010000413.1 GCA_021785115.1 Chloroflexota bacterium
GACGTCGTCCTCGGGATCGACGAGCGGCTGCAGGCGGAGACCGAGCGTCTCATGGCCGGGCGGCGCGGGGCCGTCGTCGCGATCGACCCGTCGACCGGCCAGATCCTCGCGCTCGTGAGCAGCCCGGGGTTCGACCCGAACGCGATCGCAAACCCCGCCACCGCGACCGCATCCTTCACGCGGCTCTCATCGGACGCCGCGTCGCCGCTGCTCGATCGGGCCACCCAGGGCCTGTTCGTGCCGGGGTCGGTGTTCAAGCTCGTCACCTCGATCGCCGCCCTCGGCTCCGGGACGATCACGCCGCAGACGACCTACCCGGACCAGCCGGCGGAGGAGAAGACGGGCTTCCTCGTCGACGGCTACCGCGTGATCGACGGCCACCACCCCTTCACCGGCAACATCGCGCTCAACTACACCCAGGCGCTCGAGGTCTCCTGCAACATCTACTTCGCGCACGTCGGGCTCGCGCTCGGTGGCGGCCGGCTCGTCCAGTGGGCCGAGCGGCTCGGATTCGGCGCGCCGATCCCGTTCGACCTCCCGACCGCCACCAGCCAGGTGACGTCTGGCGGCGGCCCGCTGCCCGGCGGGTTCAAGGACCAGGTCGAGCTCGCGAATGCCGCGTACGGGCAGGCGCAGGTCCTCGTCACCCCGCTCCAGATGGCCCTCGTCGCCTCGGCCATCGCGAACGGCGGCGTGCTCATGCAGCCGCGGCTCGTGATCGCCACGCGCGACCAGAACGGCACGACCCACCCCATCGGGCCGTCACAGTGGCGGAACGTCGTCGACCCCGCGACGGCGTCGACGATCGCGAACGCCATGGAGCAGGCCGTGTCGAGCGCGTGGGGCGCGCCGTTCGCCGGGCTTGGCAAGGTGCCCGGCGTCCCGACGGCGGGGAAGACCGGCACGGCACAGCTCGGCGGCTCCGGGGAGCCGCACTCGTGGTTCGTCGGGTTCGCGCCGGTGAAGGGCGCGAAGATCGCCGTGGCCGTCCTGCTCGAGCGGGCCGGTTCGGGGGCGACGGAGGCGGCGCCGCTCGCGAGCAAGGTCATGGCGGACTACCTCTCGCTGCAGCAGGCCGCGGGATCGTAGACGCCGGGCGGCCGGCAGAGGGACGCCGGATCGGTGCGCACCCTCGCCGCCGGGTGCGAGGTCGTCGCGACGTCGAGACCCGGCCGCGAGGGAACCGGGCGACGTCGCCGGGCGTACCATGAACGTCCGGGCGACGTCGAGCGAGGCGACCGGGACGCGCTGGAGGGTATCGAATGCCGGACGTGCGGTCGCTCGGCGACCGTGTCCTTGCCAACGTCGAGCACGTGATCGTCGGCAAGCACGACGCCGTCCGCCTCGCGCTCGTCGCGCTGGTGTGCCAGGGCCACATCCTCATCGAGGACGTCCCCGGTACGGGGAAGACCGTCCTGGCCAAGGCCATCGCGCGGAGCCTCGGCTGCTCGTTCCGAAGGATCCAGTTCACCCCGGACCTGCTGCCGTCGGACGTCACCGGGCTGTCGATCTACAACCAGCGGACGCAGGAGTTCGAGTTCCGGCCCGGGCCGATTATGGCGCAGGTCGTCCTCGCGGACGAGATCAACCGCGCCACGCCGAAGACGCAGTCGGCGCTCCTCGAGTGCATGGAGGAGCGGCAGGCGACGATCGACGGCAAGACCCATCCGATGCCGACGCCGTTCCTCGTGCTCGCGACGCAGAACCCGATCGAGTACGAGGGCACGTTCGCGCTGCCGGAGGCGCAGCTCGACCGGTTCATGCTCCGCCTGCGGCTGGGATACCCATCTCCGACTGAGGAGATGCGGGTGCTCGACCAGCAGAAGCGGGTGCACCCGCTCGGCGAGATCGGCGAGGTCGTCGGCGTCGAGGAGCTGCTCTCGATGCAGGCCGCGGTGCGCGAGATCTACGTCGACCCGGTCGTCGCGGATTACATCGTCCGGCTGGTCGGCGCGACCCGGTCGCACCCCGACGTGCAGCTCGGGTCATCACCGCGCGGTTCGCTGGCGCTGTACCACGCCGCGCAGGCCATCGCCTCGCTCGAGGGGCGCGACTACGCGATCCCGGACGACGTGAAGTCGGTCGCGGAGCCCGCGCTCGCGCACCGGATCATCGTGAAGACGGCGGCCACGCTCCGCGACGTCGACGGCCGCCAGATCATCCGGGATGTGCTGGAGACCGTGCCGGTCGAGGCCGGGACGGTGGAGCGGCAGCGCGTCCGTCAGGCCTGACACACGCGCCGCCAGTGATCGCCCGGTTCCAGCTCCTCCTCCTCATCGGGATCCTCGTCGTCGGGGCGTTCTCGACCGGCGTCGACTTCCTGTTCTTCCTGGTCTACCTGCTGCTGCTGGTCGGCGGCGGGGCGTACGTCGTGACGCGCCTCGGGCTCGCCGACCTCGAGGCCGGCTACGTCCTCGGGCAGCTGCACGGCTCGGTCGGCGAGCAGCTCCGCGTGACGTACACCCTGCGCAACGCCAGCCGGCTGCCCAAGCCGTGGCTCGAGGTCGAGCAGCCGTCGTCGCTGCCGGTGTCGCTGCCTGGCCGGGCGCTCTCGCTGCCGCCGCGCGGCGAGCGCACCTGGCTCACGCGGGTGCCGCTGACGCGTCGGGGCCACTACCGCGTCGATCCGCTCCAGATCCGGACCAGCGACCCGTTCGGGCTGTTCGAGGCGTCGGCGAGCGTCGGCCGGGGCGCCACGCTCGTGGTCTACCCGCGGATCGAGCCACTGCCGTTCTGGCGCGTGCCGGCGACCTCGCTCGAGGGCAACCACGCGAGCCAGGAGCGGACGTTCCAGACGACCCCGCTCGTGACCTCGGTGCGGCCGTACGTACCGGGCGACGCCTACAACCGCATCCACTGGCCGACGACCGCGCGGCAGCAGGAGCTGTACGTGCGAGAGTTCGACCTCGAGCAGGCGGCCGACGTCTCGATCTTCCTTGACCTCGACCGGTCGGTGCAGGTCGGGCACGGCGACGAGTCGACGCTCGAGGCCGGCGTCCGGGTCGCGGCGGCAGTCGGCGCCAAGGCGCTGGCCGAGAACCGCGCCGTCGCGCTCACGTCGTCCGGCCGGCAGCTGCCCTCGCTTCCGCCCGACCGCGGTGCGCGGCAGCACCAGAAGCTCATGCAGCTGCTAGCAGCCGCGCAGGCGAACGGAAGCGTCCCGATCGTCGAAGTCCTCGTGCACGGCCTCGCCCGCCTCCGGCGCGGCATGACGGCGCTGCTCATCACGCCGTCGCTCGACCGCACGTGGATCCGGCCGCTCGCCTCGCTGCGGCCGCGCGGCGTCGGCGTCGTCGTGTGCCACCTCGATCCCGTGGCGTACGGCGCGCTCTGGAGGGGCGCGCGCGGCGACGACGGAGCGTCCGTCGATCCCGACGCGCAGGCCCGCGATCTGCGGGCGCTGTACTACGGGCTCGCGGAGTACGACATCCAGGTGCACTCGATCGTGCCCCGGGTGAAGCTCGGCGAGATCATGGTGGATCCTGCGGTCACGGCGCTCGGGAGAGTCGGGTGATGGCGGGACGCGAGTCGCACGGCCTTCATCTCCGCCCGTCCGAGGGATGGCTGACCGTGCTGGCGCTGCTCGCCATGCTGTTGGACCTCGGCATCGCGGTCGACGAGGTGCACTGGGCCGGGTGGGTGCCCGTGACCGGGCAGAGCCAGACGTGGTTCCTGCCGATGGCGCTCGCGCTCGGCGCCGCATGGGGGCTCGTTGCGGCCAAGAAGCGCTGGCACGCGTTCCTGGCGCACGCCATCGGCGGCGCGATCGGCGCGGCGTTCTCGATCTGGGTCGTGGCCGCGACGATTCCGGCCGTCCAGGGCGTGACCGTGCCGGCCGACGACCCGTTCCGGCTCGGCAACCTCGTCGTCTCGATCCAGGTCTTCCTGCGCGACGTCGTCGTCGAGCAGGTGCGCTCGGGGCAGACGTCGGCGTTCCTGCTCGTCGTGGCGGCCGTCGGATTCGCCAGCGGCTCGTTCGCGGCCTACGCGATCTTCCGCCACCACCGTCCGATGAGCGCGGTGCTGTTCCTCGGCCTGCTGCTGCTCGCGAGCATGTCCCTCACGACCCAGCGCGGCCAGTACCCGTTCCTGGTCGTGTACGCGGCCGCGGCGCTGTTCCTGCTCGTGCGTCTCAGCCTGGCGGAACAGCGGGCCCTCTGGGCGAACGTCCGGCTCGGCGATGCGGGTGCGGCGTTCTCGCTGTACCTCCGGAACGGCGTGACGTTCATCGTCGTGGCGCTCGCCGGGGCGGTGCTGCTCACGTCGAACGCGAGCTCAGCGCCGCTCAAGCCGTACGTCGCGTCGAGTGCCGACCAGTTCTACTCGTGGGCAAGCCAGTTCGACCGCTTCGCGAGCGGCGTCGTCGCGCCGGTCCGCGGGCCGTCCGGGCTGTTCACGAACTCCCAGACGATCCAGGGGATCTGGCAGTCGTCCTCGCGGCTCATCTACCAGATCCGGGCGAGCGACGGCAACGGCCACTACTGGGCCGGTGCGAGCTACGACCGCTTCGACGGGCGAACGTGGACGCAGAGCTCTCGGGTCACCGGGGGCACGGTCGCGGCGGGCCGGCCGGCGCTCGCGGGGAGCGTCGACCAGGTGACTCCGAGCAGCACGTACCGGACGATCCAGATGCGCGTGACGCCCGTCGACACGGCCGACCAGACCGTGCTGTCGGCCGGCGTGCCGTACACGGTGTCCGTCCCGACGCAGCTCCAGACGATGGGCGACGGCGGGCCGGTGGACGAGCTCTCGCTCTCCGCCGGGCTGACCGCGTCCGGCTCGTACACCGTCACGGCGCTCGTCCGCGACGGCGCCGCGAAGCCGGTGACCGCGAACGAGCTCGCCGCGGCAGGCGTCGTGTACCCGGCCTGGGCGAAGCAGTACATCTCGATCCAGCCGGGCAGCATCGGCCCGATCGTGAAGGAGGAGGCGGACCGGATCATCGCGCAGCTGCCCGCCAGCCAGCGCGATCCGTACCACGAGGCCAAGGCCCTGCAGGACTGGCTGTACAGCGGCGGCCACTTCATCTACGACACGAACGTCCAGGGACTGTGCGCGCCGGGCACGCCGGTGCCGGACTGCCTGCTGACGACGAAGCGCGGCTACTGCGAGTACTTCGCGACGACGCTGGTCATGATGCTGCGGACGCAGGAGATCCCCGCGCGGTACGTCGTGGGATACCTGCCCGGCCATCCCGACATCAACGGCGAATTCGAGGTCGACGCGAGCGCGGCCCACGCCTGGGTCGAGGTCTACTTCCCGCGGTACGGCTGGATCCGGTTCGATCCGACGCCCGGCAACGTGACGAACGGCCAGCAGCCGACGAATCTCCCGGCGGGTCCGGCCGTGGCGACGCCGAAGCCAACCGCGACGGTCGGACCGGGGGGATCGGCCGCAGCCGGGTCCGGCGGGACGATCCGGCCCCCGAGCCCGCGCTTCGGCGAGGACACCGGCGGGGCGGGCACGCCCACCACGACGACGCACGGGGCCACGCCGACCGGCCTGCTGGTGCTCGCGCTCCTTGTACTGGTCGTCGCGGCCGCCGTCTTCGCCCGGCTCCGCTTCGCGCCGGTGCCGAGCCCTGCCGCCGCGTATGCGGGCGTGGCCCGCATCGCCTCCCGGTTCGGGTACGCGCCACGGCCCGCGCAGACGCCGTACGAGTACGCGACGATGCTGGGGGACGTCCTCCCGACCGCGCGGCCCGACCTCGAGGTCGTCGCCCGGGCCCGGGTCGAGGCCGTGTATGGACACCGCGCGCTGGGGGCGGCGCGTCGCGCCGCCCTGGGGCAATCGTATCGCCGGCTGCGCGTGCGGCTGCTCGGCCTGCTGCTCCGGTACCGCCCGCGGCGGAGGTAGCTTCGCGCGGTCGCTACAGCCCGCCTCCGCGGTCGACCGTCGCGTCGAGCACAGCCGTGGGCCCCATCTCCGCGAGGTGGTCGAGCAGGTTGTGGGCGCGCAGCGACGGGCGGCCGTTCCGGACGTCGACCACCGAGATCGCGCACAGGCCGAGCGGGAACTGCCAGAACGACTCGAGTGGCAGCCGCAGCAGCGCGATGAGCAGCACGCGGAGCAACCCTTCGTGGGCGACGACGATCGCCCAGGGCGGTGAGGGGGCTGGCCGTGCGTGCTCCCCGTGCGCCGGCGTCGAACCCGCGAGCCGCCGCAGCAGATCGGTCGCCAGCGACGCGGCGCGCTCGGCCACGTCGGGCAGCGGCTCGCCGCCCGGCGCGTGCACGTGCACGGGATCGATCAACCACCCGCGCCGGAGGTCCGCGTAACGGGCCTTCACCTCCACCCCGGTCAGGCCCTCCCAGGCGCCCTGGCCGATCTCGCGCAGCCGCTCGTCCGCGATCCGGTCGAGGCATGGATTCCACGCTTCGGCGATCGCGGCCGCGGTGTCTGCCGCGCGTGTGAGTGGGGAATGCCAGACGGCCGCGGGGCGCCCGTCGGGCACGGGGAGCGGGGGAGGCGCGAGCGGCGCGGCGAGCCGCGCGGCGACGAGCCTGGCCTGCGTGCGTCCGAGGGTCGACAGGGGCGGGTTCGACTGGCCCTGGACGCGCCCTTCGGCGACCCAGGTCGACTCGCCATGCCGGACCAGCACGACGGTGGCTTCGCAACCGGCCGGAATCGCGACCCGCGCGGCAGCGAGCCCCCCCGGCGTGGCGACAGGTGCGGGAGCGTCGGGTCGCCTCGCGGTGGGATCACCGCCGGCCATCACGCCGGCCGGGGACGCGCGTTCTCCGGCCGGTTGACGGCGTACCGCGCCGGTCGTCCTTCGAGCACTTCGAGGACCTGTTCGGCCGCCTCGACGCCGACCCGGACCTGGGCCTCGGCCGTCGAGGCGCCGAGGTGAGGCGTCAGGACCGTGTTGGGGGCGCCGAGGATGGGGGACGACGTGGGCGGCTCGGTCTCGTAGACGTCGAGCGCGGCGCCGGCGAGCCGCCCCTCGCGGAGCGCCGCGGCGACGGCGGCCTCGTCGACGACGGAGCCGCGCGACACGTTGAGGAGAAACGCCGTGGGCTTCATCCGCGCCAGCCGGTCGGCATCGATCAGGTGGCGCGTATCCGGCGTGACCGGCACGTGCAACGTCAGGAAGTCGGCCGTCGCGATGACCTCGTCGAGCGGGAGCAGCGTGACGCCGTGGGGCGCCGCGGCGTCCGCGGCGACGTACGGGTCTGATCCGACGACGGACATCTCGAGGGCGCGGGCGCGATCCGCGATCGCCATCCCGATCCGGCCAAGGCCGACGATGCCGAGCGTCTTCCCGGCGAGCTCGACGCCCGTGAACGCGGCCCGCTTCCACTCTCCGCGCCGCACCGACGCGTCGGCGGCGGCCACGTGGCGCGCCAGCGCGAAGAGCAGCGCGAGCGTGTGCTCGGCGGCCGCCAGCGTGTTGCCGGTGGGCGCGTTCACGACCACGATCCCGGCCTCGGTCGCGGCGTTCACGTCGACGTTGTCGACCCCGACGCCGGCTCGTCCGACCACGATCAGGCGGCTGCCGGCGGCGATGGTCTCGGCGTCGACCTTGACCTGGCTTCGCACGACGAGCGCGTCGTAGGCGGGCAGCGCCGCGAGGAACTCGTCTCTCGGCATCCCGAGGCGCACGTCCACGTCGTGGCGACCGCGAAGCAGCGCGAGTGCCTCGTCGGCGAGCGGCTCGGCGACGAGGATCCTCATGCGCCCGCCCTCGCCGTATCGGGCGCCCCTTGCGCGGCAGGCGGCGCTGCCTGCCCGGCGTCCCGCGCGGATCCCGGTTCGGCCACGACGGGGTCGGTCGCGGCCGCGATGCGACCCCGAGCGACCTCGCTTGCGGCTCGTGCCCCCGCGGCGAGCGAAGCGCCTCGTTCGACGGGCCGGCCCGTGGCTTCCAGCGCCTCCTCGAGAATATCGAGGGCCGCGAGGATGTCGTCGAGCGTCACGTATCCCAGGTGCCCGACCCGGAACACCGCCCCCGTCAGCTTGCCCTGGCCGCCCGCGAGCGCGAGCCCGCGGCGCCGCAGGTCGGCGTTGAACGGCTTCCAGTCGAGGTCCTCGGGCACGTACGCGGCGGTCACCGTGTCGGACGCGTGCCCGGGATCGGCGAACAGCCGGAATCCGAGCGCCATGAGGCCGGCGCGCGTGGCGGCACCGCACGCGGCGTGGCGCGCGAAGATCGACTCGTACCCCTCCGCCTCCATGAGCCCGAGCGCGACGTCGAGCTGGAAGCAGACGCTGACGGGCGGCGTCCACGGCGTCGAGCCCTTCGTCGCGGCCTCGCGGTGCGCGCGAAGATCGAAGTAGAAGCGCGGTATCGTGGCCTGTTCCTGCGCGTCCCAGGCCCGTGCCGACACGGCGAGCATCGTGAGCCCGGGCGGCACCATCCAGCTCTTCTGCGAGCCGGTCACGACGACGTCGAGACCCCAGCCGTCGGTGTCGAACGGCACGGCGCCGAGGCCGCTGATCGCGTCGACGAGCACGAGGGCGTCGGGAGCAGCCGACCGGACCGCGGCCGCGAGGCTGCCGATCGGGTTGGTCACGCCGGTCGACGTCTCGTTGTGCGTCAGGAGGACGGCGACGGGCGGTCGGCCCTCGTCCCGCATCCGGCCGATGGCCTCGGCGACCGCCGCCGGCTCGGCGGCCCGGCCCCATTCGACGGCCAGCGTCGTCACGTCGGCGCCGTACTGGCCCGCGATCTTCGCGAAGCGGTCGCCGAACGCGCCGATCGTCACGGCGAGGACCGGATCCCCGGGCGAGAGGTGATTGACGACCGCGGCCTCGAGGCCGCCGGTTCCCGACGCGCCGACGAGCAGGAT
>JAJYGO010000073.1 GCA_021785115.1 Chloroflexota bacterium
TCCACCTGCCCACGGAAGGTAAGGACCTTCGGGCCGTAGATGGGGAACTCGACGAGGACGACCTTCCCGCGGACTACCTCCGACCGCTTGAAGGGGGCCGCGTTCGCCTTGTAGCCCTGCCGAACGAGCGCGTCCCGCGCCTCGTCCACGCCCCGGACGCCTCCGCCACAGACACGAGCGGACTGACGCCGTTGTTGAGGTCCATGATGGCGGGCGAACTCGCCCCGCCACTGACGGCAACTAGATCCTTGTCGCCGCTGTCGCTCGGTCTCATGACGATCGTGACGCCGTCGCCCACCACCATCGCACCGTTGCCGATGTTGATCCCGCCGCCTCCTCCGCTATTGAAGGCGAAGTAGAACACGCCGGGCATCTGGGACTGCGGGACAGCCGTCGGCGTGTCCGTGCACCCTGCGCCAATGCTGATGCAGTTGTGGCGGTAGGTCGGGTCGAGAATGACGCAGTACGGGCCGCTCACCTGGAGCTTGGTGTAGAAGCCCGGTCCAATTCGAACGGCCTGCGATCCGACGCATGTCTGAACACCGCCCACCGTGGTGACGCTGTGCGCTGCCGGAGTGTCACCGCCGGAGCCGACCAGTACAACCCCGTTGCCCGACTTCTTGTCCACGGATGACTCCGGGGTGAAGCCGTACGGCAGCGCCGATGTCGGCGCCGTCGGCCCCCCCACCGTGCTCGTCGGTAGCGGGTAGTTCGGGTCGGGGATGGGGCCTGGGAGCTGCTTCGCAGTCTTCAGGGCAAATGGCGCCGGTATGCCCCCGTTGTTGATCTGCGTGTTGCCCCAGCAACTCGCGCCGCACGACACGTAGTCGTGAAGGTAGACCTCGCTGTCGTTGGGCAGCACGAGGGTCGAATTCGAGTTCAACTTCATGTTGTAGTTGCCGCCGACGTCGCCGCCCACCACGGTGAGGGATACGTTGGTCCCGGCCAGGTTGATGTCGGGCTGGGCAGGGCCAGCCTGCCCGGGCTGGCGCAGCGTGATCACGGCGAACGAGCTTGGAAAGTCGCCGGCCGTCGCCCAAGCAGTCACGAGGGCATCGTTGATGCCGAAGATGCGCGAGAATATCGACTTGTCCGACGTGCTCGTGTATGTGCCAGGGTATTTCGTGCCCGCGTTGATGGGCGGCGTGCTGACCCACATGCTGAACGTGCTTGTCGTGTCCGTGACGGGGCTGGCCGCCGCGGTGTCGCTCGTCCACGGAGTACCCGCGATCGTGACGTTCAGCTGGGACGCCAGGCTGTCCCATGCGGCATGGCGGGCACTCGTGCGATCAGGCGTGTTTCCGACGAGGAACGGCGCGCCTGACAGCGCAGCTGCGTCGGCGGCATTCTGGTAGTCGCGCCGAACCTTGAGGTACGACCCCAAGTCGACGGCGATGGCCGCGAAGCCGATGAGCACGACGACGAAGAGGGCGAAGAGAACGATGATCTGCCCCCGCACGCGATCGGGCGCGGTGCGTGGATCCGGCGCGCGGCCCGCAACGATCAGGGGCATGTGGAGAACCCTCCGAGGTAGCTGCCGCTCAGATTGAATGTCTCCACGCGCATCTGCTCTTGCGCGGAGGCGCGGAGGGCGTTGTCCGCCGTCCCATCGATCCGGTCGATGATCGCGCCGACGAGTGGCACGAAGAGCGGGTGACGGTAGACAACCTGGACCGTCACGTAGATCGAGTACGTGGAATCCGGGTTGGCGCGAATGCAGTAGGAGACTGACGACGCTGGAGCCGCTGCGCCGCACCCCACGAGGTTGCTGGCGCTGTACCCGGGCAGCTTGCTCTGAAGGGACGCCAAGAGCTGGGTGTAGGCGCGCCCGGCGGTGGAGGAAGGGCTGGAGCACGATCCCGCATCGGTCGTGTTCGAGACCGGAAGGGTAGACGCGTAGCGCGTCGCCTCGCGAACCGCGTTGGTCATGGCGTCCTGGCCGCCCATGAGGAAACTGAACTGGATCACGGCGAAGACGGCGAGGAGGAAGACCGGGAAGACCAGGGCGAACTCCACGAGCGACTGGCCACGGGCCTTCCGCCGCACGTGCGCCATCACGAGGAGCATCCGCTCGTGCCGGCTGCCGGAAGCGAATACGGCTTGTCGAGGCCCACCGGCAGCGTGATCGTGCTCGTGGCGGCAAGGGTGTTCGTGCCGAGCACGCCCGCGATCAACGGGATGAAGATGCTGTGGCCGTAACGCACCGTGACGGTCGTCTCGAGCGAAAGCGAGCCGGACACGTCAGTGACGCTCGTGTAGCAGATCGACACGGACTGCAGGTTCGTCGAGCTGTAGAAGGGAACTTGGGCGGCGAGACCCGCCAGGAGCTTGTTGATCTTGACCGAGTTCGCGTACGCAGTCTCGGTGGTCGTGTCGATTGTTCCCGCCGCATCGGCCTTTGGCTGGACGAGCGATGCGGCACGGGCTGCGTCGCGCACGGCGTTGGTCACGCCGACCTGCGTTGCCCAGATCGCGCCGAACTGGATCGCGCCGAGCAGCAGGAGCATGATCGGCACGAGAACCAGGGCGAATTCCGGCAGCGATTGGCCTAACTTGCCCGTGGTCTGCCGAGCCCTGGCGCGCGCGCGGCCCCCCCGGCACAGCCTCAAGATTCTGAGACGCATCCGCTGACTCCCCGTCCCGAGCTCTCCCCTCGGGTGCGGGCAGAAGTGTTGCGCCGTGACCTTGCAACAGCCCTTACATCGATTCCGGGACGATGACGCACGCCGGAGGAGTCAGGGCCCATCCAACGAGCGGGAAGCTCTCGCGCTGACGCATTGCAGCACCCCTAACAGACCACGGGTCGCCCTCCATTGCCGGTGCGCGGGCACACCACGCGGTCGGAGCGACGGTGCCCCAAGAGGGCTCGAGTCGTGCTCGGAAATGTCTCCGGCATGGTCCGATCGATCCAGCGCGCCACGGTCCCATCGTTCGTGCCGCTGCAAAGCGGGCGGCAAGGTGGCGCGGCTATCGATCGAGCGATGGGACCGGGGAAGGGCTTCCGACCGAACGGGCTGCCTCGCGGCGGGTGCGCCACAACGTCTCGCCGCGCCCGGGCCGGCCAGTCGACCGTCGAGTTCGCGCTGCTGCTGCCGGTGCTGCTCATGCTGGGCGTGATCGCGCTGGACTTCGGCCGCCTGTTCTTCACCTACATCTCGGTGACCAACGCCTCGCGAGAGGCGGCGGTGTACGCGGCCGGCAATCCCACCGACACCAACGGCATCGCGGCGCGCGGGCGTCAGGAGGTCAACGTGCAGGGCCAGGGCGGCGAAGGCGGCCTGACGTTCACCACGACCTGTGCCGACCAGCTCGGCGTCCCGATCGACTGCAGCACCGCGGCCGCGGGCAGCGGCACGGGCAACACGATCACGGTCGGCGCCTCCGAGCCGTTCACCTTCCTGACGCCGGTCATCGGCACGTTCTTCGGCGGCGCGGTCAGCCTCAAGGCGTCCGCCTCCTCGGCGGTGCTCCATCTGGCTGCCAGCGGCGGATCGGCGCCCACCACCTGCCAAACCCTGCCGACGCCCAGCTTCACGGTGGCCACCGCCAACCTCACGGTCAGCCTCGACGCCTCCGCGTCCACGCCCACCGGCGGCCAGTGCGCCATCGCGAGCTACGACTGGGACATGGGCGACGGCGCCAGCCTCACGATCCCCGTCACCGGCAAGACGGCGAGCTACACCTACGCGGCGGGCGGCCACTACACGATCACGCTCACGGTGGGCAACCCGGCCGGCACCGTAAGCGCCACGCAGACGCTCGACATCGGCGTGGCGCCGTCACCCACGCCAACCCCGTCCCCGACTCCCACCCCGACGCCCACGCCAATCCCGAACCCGACGCCGACGGCGGCCCCGATCTGCAACTACCTCCCGAGCATCACGGCCAACGAGACCGGCCACGCGGGCAAGTACACGTTCACGGGCGCCTACACGGGGCAGCCCGCCCCCACGTCGTGGAGCTGGAGCTTCGGCGACGGAACCGTCTCCACGCTGCAGAACCCGCCGCAGCACAACTACTCGGGGTCCGGCCCGTGGACCGTGACGCTGACCATCCAGGGCGGCTCGTGCGGGGCCCAGTCCACCACACTCCAGGCGACGAAGTGACGGTTCAACGCGTCGTGCCCGCCGAGGGCGCTCGGGATGTCGCCGGCCGGCGCCGCCGCGGCGGCCAGACGCTGGTCGAGTTCGCCCTCCTGCTGCCCGTCTTCGTGCTGCTCCTGTTCGCTGTGATCGACGGCGGACGCCTGGTCTACGAGAACAGCGTCGTGTCCCAGGCGGCCCGGGAGGCGGCGCGGCAGGCCTCGGTGGAGGCGGGCTGGGTCGGCTCGACCGACGCCGCCTGCGGCGCGACGAACGGACCGGTGTGCCCAGCCGCCGTGGCCTCGGGCTCGCCCAGCCTCTACTCGGACGCCCGCACCGCGGCCAACCGCATGACGGCCCCGTTCGGGTCGATCGGCGACGGCCACCTGTTCCTCAGCTGCGATGCGGAGGGCAGCGCCCCGACCGGTCCGTGGACCGGCGTCACCTGCACCAGCCGCTCGCCCAGCGACGTCGTGTCGGTCCGCGTCGAGCTGCAGTACACGGCCATCACGCCGATCATCGGCCAGTTCCTGGGGCCCGTCTGGCTGTCCGGCTCGTCCTCCATGGTCATCAACTAGGAGGCTCCCGCATGCCCTGCCGCAACATCGCGAGGTCCGGCCGCCAGGGCCAGATGCTGGTCCTGTTCGCCGCGGCCCTGACCGCCCTCTGCGTGGGCGTCGGGCTGGTGATCGACGGCGGGTACGGGCTGGCGCAGCGGCGGGCCGTGCAGAACGCGGCCGACTTCGCCGCCCTGGCGGGCGCGCGGCTCGTCGCCGAGAAGATCGGCGGCAACGCGGTCGACGGCACGGACGACAACGTAAGGGCGGCCATCTCCACGACCGTGGCTGCCAATGACGGTGCCGCGGTTGCGTTCGGGGCGCCCGGCGGGCCGCAGTACATCGACGCCAGCGGCGCATCGGCGGGCTGGGTCGGCGGCGGCACCATCCCGTCCACCGCGATCGGCGTCACGGTCCCGACCCAGAAGAGCTGGCAGCCGTTCTTCCTGCGCGTGATCGGGATCGGCACCTGGACGGCAGCCGCCACGGCCACCGCCCGGGGCGGATTCGCGGCCGGCATCGCGCAGGCGTTCTTCAACGGCCGCACCCCGTGTGCCGGCAACGCGACGTCGAACACGGGCAGCTCCGGCGTGTGCGACCCGCAGCGCTTCACCAACGGGACGCTCAACGTGCCGGGCGGCTTCGGCTGGCTCAAGTTCGGCTGCAGCGGCTACGGGCTCGGCCAGGACCCGCCCGCCAACGTGGGCGGCTGCTCCAACAGCAAGCCGTTCCTGCAGACCGAGATCGGCCCGCCCGGCAACGCGTTCGGCTGCTGCACCCAGGTGGGCCTGCCCGGCAGCAGCGACTTCGTCGGCAGCCTGCCGGGCAACAAGGCGTCAGCCGACTGCAGCTACTACGTGAACAACAAGAGCGTGCTCACGGTGCCGGTGTGGGACTACGCGGCCGGCTCCGGATCCAACGCGTACTACCACATCGTCGGCTTCACCGGCTTCCAGATCACCGCCTGCAACGGCGGCAAGGACCTCGAGGGCGTCTGGCGGGTGCCGTTCTTCGTGGGGCCGACGACGACCACGCCGGGTTTCGCCGGGCAGGCGCTGGCGGTGCAGCTGGTGAAGTAGGGGGGTCGTCCGCGCCGGCGCACCCGGTGGCGATGCGCCTCAGGCCTCGTCCGGCGCCTCGGCGGGGAGCGAGATGACGAACGCAGCGCCGCGCCCCGGCTCAGGCCTGGCCAGCTCCAGGTCGCCGCCCATCGCCCGGCAGAGCTCGCGGGAGACGTACAGCCCCAGGCCGCTGCCCTCCCCGCTGGGCCGCCCGGCGCCGCGCTCGAAGCGCCGGAACAGCCGGTCCCGGTCGGCCTCGTCCACGCCCGGGCCGCGGTCGGCGACCGTGATCGTCAGCTCGCCGCCGGCGGGGTTCGCCACCACGCTCGCCTCGACGGGGGCGCGCCCACCGTAGCGGACCGCGTTGTCGAGCAGGGCCCACAGGACCTGGTCGAGCTGGTCGGGGTCGCCCAGGGCGAGCCAGCCGGCGGCGAGGTCCTCCAGCGCGAACGAGACGTCATCGGCGCCGAGCGCCTCCCAGGTCCGGCGGACGCGCGGCGCGGGCGCGAACACCTCGAGGCGGGGCCGCAGGGCGCCCGACTCGATGCGGCTGACGGTGAGCAGCTGGCGGACCATCCGCGAGAGGCGGTCGACCTGTTCGGTGATGATCGCGAAGCGCCGGTCGGGCACCTCCGCGGCCAGCTGCTGGGCGTACCCGCGGATGCTGGCGAGCGGCGTCTGGAGGTTGTGGGACACGCCCCGCAGGAAGTCGTCCTTGGCCTCGTCAAGCTCGCGCAGGCGGTGGTTCTGGCGTTCGACGCGCGCGTACAGCTCGGCGTTGCGGACCGCGGCCGCCACCTCCACCGCGAACAGCTCGAACAGGTCCTGGTCGGCGCGCTCCCACGGGCGGGTCGCCGGCAGGTGCCCCACCGCGATCCCCTGTGCCTCCCCGTTGGCGATCAGCACGGCCCGGACCGGGATGGGCTCGCCCGGGACGGGCTCCTCATAGGGGATCTCGCGCGGGTCGATCAGCAGCACCTCGCAGTCGATCATCCCGAACGCCTCGCGGGCCGCGTCGGCGGCCCGATTCGCGAGCTGCTCGGGCGCCTCGCCCAGCGTGGCGCTCTCGACGATGTCCAGGACCCGGCGGAGCTCGCGCGTCCGGCGCGCCAGGTCGCGCGCAAGCCGGCCGTGGCTCTCGGCCAGGCGGCTCAACTCGTCGTCGCCGGGCAGCTCGGGGCTGGTGGGCTCCTCGCCCGCGGCCGCCCGCTCGACCGAGCTCGCGATGGCCCGCAGGGGCGACGACAGCTCGGACGCCAGCAGGAGCGCGAGGAGCAGCGCGAAGGCCACGGCCACCGCCACCGCGAGCAGCAGGACGCGCGCCATCGTGGCGCCAGGGTCCGCGGTGTCCACGAACAGCAGCGTCACCGCGCCGAAGCCGAGCACGGGCAGGACCCCCGCGGTGATCAGTGCGGCCGTCAGCCGGGTCCGGTAGGAGACCCGACCGGCCCGATACGGCGGCGGAGACGGGTCGGGGCGGCGCGGGCCGCTCACACCGGCTCGGCGTCGGCGGCACCTACCAGCCGGTAGCCGACTCCGCGGACCGTGAGCAGGTGGGCGGGCCTGTTGGGGTCCACCTCCACCTTCTGGCGGAGGCGCCGCATCGTGACCCAGACGTAGCTCGGGTCGGCGTCGTCAGTGTCGGCCCAGCCGCGCGCGAGGAGGGTCTCGGTGGTCACGGTCTGGCCTAGGTTGGCCGCCAGGGCGTAGAGCAGCCGCGACTCGGTCGGCGTGAGCTGGACCGCCTCGTTGCCCACGATCGCCTCGCGGCGGTGCAGCTCGAGGGCGAGGTTGGGGCCGAGCACCAGGCGTTGGCGCGGCACGCGGTCGCCCAGGCGGCGCAGCACGCGCGTGATGCGCGCCCGCAGCTCCGGGTAGTGGTACGGCTTGGTCACGTAGTCCTCGGCCACCTCCTCGAGGAGGTCCGCCTTGGAGTCGGCGGTGTCGATGGCCGAGAGGACGATGATCGGGAGGTCGGCGCGTGCCTTCACCTCGCGCGCCAGGGTGAGCCCGTCCTTGCGCGGCATGAGCATGTCGATGATCAGCAGGTCGGGCCAGGCCACCGACAGCCGACGAAGCGCCTCCTCGCCATCGCGCGCCGTCCACACGTCGTAGCCGTCGGCACGGAGCTGCTCCGCGAGGATGACGAGCAGGTTGGGATCGTCGTCCACGATGAGGATCCGCGGCGCCGCGCCGGCCGAGCCGGGTCCCAGGTGCAGCATGCGCGGAGCATAGCGGGGCGCGGAGCGGCCGAGGCGGCCCGCCGGACTGAAGGCGGCGGTCGCGTCGCGCGTTGCCGCCTCGCGTCGCGCGCCGTGGCTGCGTGGTCGCGCAACCCCGCCGCGGTTCGCCTGGTGGCCCTATGGACGGGTCATCGGTCGAATGGGCCGGGTGGTGGCGCGCATGACCGGCCCGTCCCTCCGCGCCGGACGAATGGGCCGCGTGCCGGCCCGATTGACGCGTGGAACGGTCGATAGGGCCACCGGATGGCCGGCGAGCGAACGGCGCCTGCCCCGGGCGGGCCACCGTGGCCGCGGTCTGCGCCGACCGCCAGCCGTGCACGGCCGCCCACGACCGCATGTCAGGCGGGGCGCTCGGCGCGATGGACCGCGTCGGGCAAGAGGGTCGCGGTCTGGTTCGCCCGGCGGCCCGACCCACGCCGACCGATACACTCACGCTCCGATGTCCGACCTGCCGATCCGTCCCTACGAGCGTCGCGCGGCTGCGTTCGAGCCGTGGGATCCCGCCACCGCCGACGTCGCGCGCGAGCTGGCCCGCCTGATCGACACGGCCCGGCCCGGCACCGTGGCGCACCATGTGGGCTCGTCGTCGGTCCCGGGGCTGCCGGGCAAGAACTACGTGGACCTGGCCGTCGAGGCGCAGCCCGAGGAGATCCCGCAGATCGCGGACGCGGTGCGTTCGCTCGGCTTCGCGCCGCAGAGCTCGATCGGCGCGTTCCCGCCGGCGAGGCCCCTGTTCCTGGGCACGGTGCTCCATGCCGGCAAGCCGTACCTCGTGCACCTCCACGTCACGCCGCGAGGCCGCGGCGAGCTGGCCGAGCTTCTCGGCTTCCGAGACGCTCTGCGC
>JAJYGO010000193.1 GCA_021785115.1 Chloroflexota bacterium
ATCCCGATCACGGCGTCGACGATGGTCAGATCGGCCTTCCGGATCCGGTACTCGTCGACCACCTTGGGATCGATGTCGTTGCGGTGCTGACCCTGCTGGTTCGTGTGCAGGCCCTTCCCGTCGACGCCGCCCTCGCTCGGGTGGTCGTTGCGCAGGATGCCCTGCCAGTTCGCGATCCCGAGCGTGACCGTCTTGGCCAGGTGGACCTTCATCTTGGGCACGTTGATCACGACGTCGGCGTCGAGGAATGGCTTCCACACGTCGGCCTCGTGCAGGTACCGCGCGCCGGGCACCTTCACGTGCACCGTCTCGTGCTCGTCGAAGTAGATGATCCGGTCCGCTTTGCCGCGCTCGGCGGCCTCGAGCAGGCCGCTCTGCGCGAACGCCGGGCGGGCCTTCCCGACGTGCTTGCCGAGGGAGGGGTTGTCGCCGACCGCGATCTCGCCCGCCTTCGACGCCTCCTTGAGGTACAGGAGGACCGCCTCGAGCGTGCGCGGGTCGACCACGGCGAAGCTCGTCGGCGGGGCCTGGAAGGCGAGGTTCGGCTTGACCAGAACCTTCTGGCCGGGCTTGATGACATTGTCGATGCTGCCGACGGCGAGCTCCACAGCCTCCTTGACGGCCGCCTTGATCTTCGCAACGTCCTCGTCGTATCGGACGTACTCGCCGGCCATGAACTGGGCGTTGCCCTTCAGCTCGCCCGTGCGGGAGATCGCTACGCGTGTCGTCATGAACAGGACCTCCGTGTGACAGTCGTCCCGGTCGAGCGGATCGGGACGGAAGCGTTACTTCGCGCCGGCCCCGGCGCTGACACCGACCGCCGTGGGCGCCGCTGTGGCGGTCGGCTCAGGGGTGGGCGCGGGATAGAACGGCTTCATCACGTAGTCGAAGAACAGAGCGCCAATCGGCCCACCGACGAGCGGGCCACCCACCGTCACCAGGAGTGAGCCGCCGTCACGGACCCCCGGGAACGCGATCGACCCGAAGCCCATGAGCCAGGTCAGGATCCGCGGGCCGAGATCGCGGGCCGGGTTCAACGAGGTCATCGTCAGCGGGGCGTCGATGATGACGATCATGCAGACGAGGACGCCAAGGGCGATCGGGAAGAACCAGCTGCTCGGAGCGTTGACGGCCCGCCGTTCGAGCAGTGCCAGGATGAAGGCCACCAGCACGGCGGTGCAGAGCGCCTCGGCCAGGAAGCCGGTCCAGATCGGCACCGCGTCGTAGGCGGCCTGATTGATGCCGACCACCCAGGGATGGGGCGAGATCGGGATGAACATCATCGCCAGCTTCTCGCTCCCGGACTGGCCGATCACGAGGTGGTTCTTGGCCGCGAACTGGCCAAGCGCGGGGCCGAACAGGGCCAGGAGCGACACGGCCCCCAGGAAACCGCCCACGATCTGCGAGATCCAGTACTGCACCACCCGATTCCAGGGGAACCGTCCGGTGATCGCGAGACTGAGGGTCACCGCCGGGTTGAAGTGCGCGCCGGACATGGACGCTCCGGCGTACACGGCGATCGCGACCGCGAAACCCCAGCCCATACCCGCGCTGTAGAAGTCGCCGATCACTCCGAACAGGATCGCGGAGAAGATCAGCCCGCAGCCAAAGAGGACGATCAGGTAGACGCCGATCGCTTCTCCGATGTACTTGCCGAGCCAGGATTCCCTCATCAGACTCCTCCCGCGCCAGCGCACCGTGCGCAGGCGCCCTCTCCGTAAGGAGGGCCGGAGGCGGGTGAGACGCAGTGGTCAGCTGACGTCGTTTGACCGCCCCCGGGGTGCCTGTGGTGTTCGCAGCCTCCCAGGGCCGTCGGAGAACCGATGGCGCCCCTCTCCGACGAGCCGACAGCGGCCACCGCCGGTGACCCCGCGGCACAGCGGCCTCTCCGTAATCGCCGCGATGGGCACCCTAGGCAGTGGTCCCCGTGGTGTCTACGGTGTTTTCAGATGGTGGGAATCCGACCCGGGACCGAGGTGTCGCGGGTCTCGAACAGCAGCGCCGAGGAGCGCCTCGCGGTGTTCGCCACCAGGCTGATCAGGCGTTCCGGCCCAGGGCGGAGGCGCTCCGGGCCCACTGCCACTGCGACGGCCGCGGCCGGCCGGCCGGCGGGCACGCGGATGCGAGCGGCGACACAGCACAGCCCCTCCTCGCCTTCCTCGATGTCCAGCGCGATCCCGCGCGACCGGGCTGTTTCGAGCTCGGCGAAGAAGTCGTCCACTCCCGTGACGGTGCGGTCGGTGAGTGGCTCGAGCGGGCGCCCGCGCAGCACCGCGATCGCGATGTTGGGGTCCAGGCTCGCGAGCAGCACTTTGCCGAGCGCCATGGTGTGGGACGGGCCCCGCAAGCCGGCGCGGAGATGATCGCCATGCTCGGCGTCCGGCGCCGCCCGCACCGACATGATGACCGTCTGCCTCCCGACCAGGCGTCCGAGCACGGCCACGTCGCCGCAGCGGTCGGCCAGCTCTCCGAGCAGCGGCTGCAACTCGGGGAAGGGGTCGGGTCGGTGGTCGAGGTGCTCGACGAGCGCCGCCACGCCTTCCCCGATCACGAGCCCGCTGGCACCCAGGCGCACGAGGTACCCCTCGTCGATCAGGGTGTTGACCAGGTGGTAGGCGGTCGAGATGGGGAGCCCGAGGCCCGCCGCGATCTCCTTGGGGGCCGCGCCCTCGTTGGCGGCTACGTACTCGAGGACGTGAAGGCCCCGGGCGAGGGTTGAGAGTGCGTCAGCATGGCGACCGTGGCCAGCTGGCGACTGGACATCGAGGGCGAGGTCCCTGGGGCGCATGCTCGACTCCCCGTGGCATGGGCGGCACGGACAGGCCACTGACGTTGTCCCATCCAGCCCTCTGCCGCCAGTGCCATCCGGCCCCAGCCATGAGCGGAGCCGAGCGGATGCCCGCGACCGTGAAGGAGACGCCCGCGGCGCCCAGCCGTAATCCCGAGGCCGGTGATGCGGACGATCGAGAGGGCGAGCAGCGGTGTTCCGTATCGCGCTGGACCTCCTGGGGAGACCGTTCTTCGCAACGACCCTTCACGACGCCGCCCGGCCCACCTGGGCGGGACCGGCTGACACACCGGCCGCGCGGCAACCGTCGGCATCTCCGGCACAGCCTCGACGACCAGCGGCGGGGATCAAACCAGGGCGGTTGCCGGTTCCAGCAGCCGAAAGTCGCGACCACCCGCGTCGAGGCGGGCGCGAGCGCCGATGGGCAGCGTGAGCATGGGGTCCGTGTGGCCGAGATCGACGTTGCCGAGGACCGGGATGCCGGCCGACGCCGTCCGGTCTGCGACGACGTCCCAGAGCGCCGTGGTCTGCTCGTCGGTGTAGCGCGTCGGCCGCCCCACCACGAGACCCGCGACCGCGCCGAACACCCCCAGGTGTTCGAGGTCCGTCAGATAGGCGTCGACGTGTGCCGGCGATGGGGCCTCCTCGGAGGTCTCGAGAAAGAGGATCGCACCGCGCAGGTCGGGCCAGAAGGCGGATCCCTTGAGGTGCCAGCAGATCGTCTCGAGGCAGCCGCCGATGAGCGGGCCTTCCGCGGCCCCGGAACGGAGCGTGATCCAGCCCGAGCTCGGGCGCCGTGCGCGCGCCCGGGTGAGGTCGGCCTGGGTGACGAAGTCGAGGAACTCGTCGGTCCATTCGGCCGCCGGCTCGAAGCGGATCGGCGCGGCCTCGAACCAGGCCGCGCGCAGGAACCGATCGGTGTCGGGCAGGACCGCCGGGAACTCGGCCAGCTCAAGCGCGAGGGACGGGCCGTGGAAGGTCCGCAATCCCGAGCGCTGAGCGATCGCCCAGAGCAGCACGGTCACGTCGGAATAGCCCTGCAGGATCTTCGGGTGCGCGGCGAGCAGGTCGAAGTCGAGATGCGGCAGGATCTGGTTGGCGTGGTTCCCGCCGATCGAGGCGAGCACGACGCGGACGCGATCGTCGAGGAATGCCGCATGGATGTCTGCCGCCCGCGCCTGCGGCGATGCGGAGACCCACCCTGTCTTTCCGCCGGCGTTCGGCATCAGTCGGACCTGCAGGCCGAGGGACTCCAGGTAGGCGCGACCTCGTGCGACGCGATGCGGCCACCACGCCACGGCCGGCGCGGACGGCGAGATGATCGCCACGGTATCGCCGGCCCGGACCCGCGGCGGGGCTTCCAGGTCGTGCAGGCTATTGCGTTGCTCCATCGGCCCACTGTCGGCGACCCGGGCACCGCGGTCAAGGTCAGGGGGCCTTCGTCAGTCTCTCGACGTCGTCCCCGTCCCGCCGGACGGCCAAGCGACGCGGTCCGCCGTGCGGTACACCGAGATCATTGCCCGAACCGTCGCCGCGAGGCGCTCCCGGAGCTCGGGCGGGTCCATGACCTCGACGCGAGCCCCCAGGCGGAGCAGGTCATCGTGTGCGGTCTCGAGCGTGCTGGTCCGGAACCTCGCGCGTACCCATCCGCCGCCCGCGGGATGTGCGGTCACCTCGCCACGCACGCCATCCTCCGTCTCGATCGCCGTGACGTTGGCTCCGGTCGCGTACTCGAGGTCACCGATCGCATCCGCGCGAACGCGCACCATCACTTCGAGCCGCCGGATGCCCTCCTCGAAGGCGACTGCGGTCGCCTCCCAGTGCTTCGAGAGATCGAATGCCGCGGGACGCTCGAACCGCTCGTCGAGACAGACTGCCCGCAGGATCCGCGAGACTCGGTACGTTCGCAGCAGGTTGTCGCGGCGCGCGACGAGGTACCAGATGCCGGCCTTCAGCACCAGCCCAAGCGGCTGGACGCGGCGCTCGACCGGCCCGTCAGGGCCGTCGTAGTTCATCTCCAGCACGCGTGACTCCCACACCCCCTCCGCCACCGTGCCGAGCGAGGTGACCGTCTCGTCGCGGCGGAACCACCCGGGGGCCACGAACAGGAAGCGCTCGCGCAGGCGGGCCGCGCGGCTCCGCAGCTCGGTAGGCAGCGCGGCCATGACCTTGAGCTGAGCCGCCGCCAGCACCGTCCCCAACCCCAGCTGCGCAGCCGGGCCCTCGAGCCCGGAGAGGAACAGCGCCTCCGCTTCGTCCTGGTTCAGGCCGGTGAGCCGTGTGCGATAGCCATCGACCAGCCGGTAGCCACCCGCCGGTCCCCGCTCCGCGTACACCGGCACCCCCGCCGCGGCCAACCCATCGAGGTCGCGATACACCGTCCGGAGCGACACCTCGAGCTCGTCGGCGAGCTCGCGCGCCGTCATCTGACCGCGCGTCTGGAGGAGCAGGAGGACCGAGATCAGGCGGCTCGCATGCATGGGTGCGAACGATACCGGCCCTTTCCTGCCGTCATGTGTCAGGTATGCCGGATAGGCTGGTGCCTGTCAATGATCGGTGTCGCACGGGGGGCGAAATCCCCCGGAAGGTGTCGCGGGGGGCACGTGTCGTGATGGATCCCGAGCTTCTTCTGACGACGATCCGGCAGGACCACGAGCGGCTGGCGAACGACGTGGCGCGTCAAAGGATGGCGGCCGAACTCACCCGGCCGCGTCGACCCGGGTTGCCGCGCCGCACGCTCGGCCGCCTGCTGGTCCGTGCCGGGCTGTGGCTCATGGTGTCGCGCCCGGCGACGCCGGCACGCTCGCTCGACTAGCCTGGTGGTGTGGCTCGCCGGCCTCGCGCCTGAGCCATCGAGGGCCACCCGCGGGCTCGTCGACGACGACCAGCCCGCGGCTACTCGAGGTGGAGCGCCTCGCGCAGCTGGATCTGGCGGATGATGTCCGCCCGGCTGAGCACACCCATGAGTCGCCCGTCTTCCAGCACCGGCAGCTGCTCGAAGTCACCCGCGAGCATGGCCTCCAGCGCCGCGGCCAGCGGGGTATCCGGCCCCACGGTGGTGACGCCCGAACGCCCACCCATCACGTCGACCACGCGGGTGGACGCGCGCGCCTGCGGCGCGATCGCCTGGATGTCACCGAGCGTGACCATCCCCACGAGGCGGTCCCCGGCGACGACGGGAACGGCGCGCCGGTTGCCCGGCACCAGGTATGCCTCGATCAGGTCCTCGACCGAGGCGTTGGGCGCGATCGCGGTCGTGTCGGGGCGCATGACGTCGCGGACCGACACGCCGGTCAGGCGCTCCTCGGACCGCACCTGCCGGAGCTGCGCCGCGCCCGCCCCCTGCAGGAACCAGCCGATGACCGCGATCCAGATCCCGTTGAACGCGTTGCCCCCGAGGACCAGGAGGACGCCCAGGACCATGAAGACGTAGCCCACCAGCTGTCCGGCGCCCACCGCCACCTCGAGACCCCGGCGCATGCTGCCGGTGAGCTGCCACACGACGGCACGCAGCACACGGCCCCCATCCAGGGGGAAGCCGGGGATGAGGTTGAAGCCTCCGAGCAGTGCGTTGATGAGGGCGAGGTAGCCGAACAGGGCGACCACGCGCGGGTCGCCGACCACCGCGGCGACGAGGAAGCAGGCGCCTGCCAGCAGCAGGCTGGTCAGCGGTCCCACGATCGCGACCAGGAACTCGGTCGAGGCGCGGGGGGCATCGCTGGTCAGGCTGGAGATGCCCCCGAAGATGAAGAGCGTGATCGAGGCGGCCTGCATGCCCCGGGTGCGCGCGGCCAGCGAGTGCGCCAGCTCGTGCACCAGGACGGAGGCGAAGAGCAGGATCGCCGAGATCGCACCGAGCGTCCAGGCCTGGGCGGCCGTGAGGTCCGGCAGCAGGGGCGGGTAGTAGCCCACGGCGAGCGACCAGGTCACCAGCGCGAAGATCACCAGCCAGCTGACGTGGACATACACGTCGATGCCGGCGATGCGGAAGATGCGGAGCGATCCGGCGCGCACGGGCGCAGCGTAGCCGATCGCGCCATCCGGTCGTCCGTTTCGGGCGCAACGACTCTGGCCGACCCGGCGTCGGCCGACGACCATGCGACACGATCGCGGGAAGCGACGAGGCGCGGCCCACACGGCGGCCGCCGGGACCGTGCGGAGCGACTGGCGAGACCGTCCGGCCGTTCGGAGGGACGCTCCCATGCCAACGCCGGTCGTCCTGTCGGGTGGCCCGACCGTCGTGTTCCTGTCGGTGGGCGCCGCCGTCATGGTCGCCCGGGGTCTGCGTTGCCCCGGGCCGTTCAGCCCGAGGTAGGCGCCATGGACACCGTACGCCCCGAACCGCCCAATCTGGCCGCTCGCCTGCGCCGCACGAAGGTGGACGAGCGCGTGGCTGCGCTCCTGGCGGCGGCGGTCGCCGAGGAGCTCGGCGCCGGACTCCTGCGCGACCAGGATGCCGCCGCCGCGCGACGGCTCGGCGAGCTCGTCGAAGCGGCCGCCCGCCAGACCGGGACGAGCGCGGTGAACAAGCTCGTCCTCGAAGTCCTCGCACTCCTCGACGAGGCTCCCGACCTGCGCGACCAGCTCGCCCGGCTGCATCCCGAGCTTCGGTACCACTGACCCTCCAGGCCTGCCCCACGTCGCGCGTGGCCGCCTTGGGGGGCTGGCCGTGAGAACTCGAACCCCGGAGTGCCGCCGGGCGGCTCGGCCCTTGCACCCGGGGTGGGGCGCGACCACACTTGGGCCGAGGTTGGCGTCCAGTGCTGATCCGTCTGACGTCTGAGCGCGTGGAGGTGGCCTTCCTGGCCGGCCACCTTCTCCGGGTCCCGCCCGGCCGCGTCATGCGCTGCTCGTGTGGCTGGGAGGGCGAAGACTGGTACGCGCATCGCCGGCGCGTGCTGATCGTGTGGCTCGAGGAGCAACGCCTGGCCCTCCGGGCGAGGCTGCTGGACGAGGAAGGGATCGACCGGCCGTGACGCCGGGCCCGAACTCCGGCTGAACAGGGGGACCGCATGGGAGACGACGAACCGCGGCTTCCGCCCGGGACCGACCTGCGGCGCTGGGTGCGTCTGCGTCGCCGCCTCAACGCCCCTCCGCAGCGCGTGTTCCGTGCCTGGGCCGACCCGGAAGAGCTCGCGCGGTGGTTCCCCGTCCAGATCGAGGGCGGTCTGGCGGTCGGATCGCGGTCGGTGCTGGCCTGGCCGGATCGGCGCGTGTGGTGGGAGGTGACGCGTGCGGAGCCCGACTCGCGGTTCGCGTTCCGCCGGCCGTGGCTCCCGGACGAATCCCTGGTCACCGACGTCCACGTGGCGATCGGCCCTGCGGGGTATGGAACCCACATGGAGCTCGAGGACGGTCCCTTTCTCCTCGAGATCCCGGGTGGGATCGACGCCTGGGCGGAGGCTATCGCGCTCTGGAGCGATGCCCTGGCGATGCTCCGCGCGCACCTCGACTTCAGCGTCGACCTGCGGCCGGGCCGCTAGTCTCGAGGCCCGGCCGGGCACGCCACCAGCGCCGGGTCGACGAGGCGCTGGCCCGCCGTCGCGCGACGGAATGGTCCGCGCGAACTCGGGGCCCACTGGCCGTTCGACGAGCGTTCGGGCGCCGATCAGGCCCGCGGACAGTATCGCCGCCACCCTGGACGGCGGGTCGCCTCAGGCGGCCGCGTCGAACCCCGCCGCGTCGTCGCCCGCCAGGTCAAGCACCAATCGGCTCGTGTGGCCTGCCGCGAGATCGAGCGTGAGCAGTCGGCGCAGCGCGGACCTGTGCTCCCCGAGCGTCGAGCATTCGAGCCACACGGTCCGGCCGCGCCCGACCAGCACGGCTGGTGCACCGCAGGCGCAGAACGGCGTGTCGTGCTGCGCCGCCTCGATGGAGGCGAGAACCCGGTAGTTGTCGGTCATGCGAGAGTCACCTTGTGACGATACGATCCGTTGCGTATCATATGACGATGATGACGGACATGCAAGACGCCCCGTTCCGCAACTCACC